>JALSZZ010000001.1 GCA_027075825.1 Mariprofundaceae bacterium
AGGGATGAAGCGCGCTTTTTCAGCCACTGGCTGCCGCGCTTTCGCTCCACCCGTCCTACTGCTGTCAACCTCTTTCATGCCTGCGATGCCATGGCGCAAACCGCCAGTGAAACTGCTGCCAGCCCGCGACACATGATTGCCGCTGCCTGCGCTTACGCCGATGCCGAAGTGCAGCGCAATCAGGCCATGGGTGAGCATCTGGCCGAGCGGCTGGCTATCGGTCAGCGCCGCATTCTGACCCACTGCAATGCTGGCTGGCTGGCCGCTGTTGACTGGGGTACAGCCACCTCGGGGATTTATCAGTTACAGGCACAGGGTGAATCGCCTTTTGTGCTGGTGGACGAAACCCGTCCACGTCTGCAAGGGGCACGGCTGACCGCCTGGGAGTTACAGCAACAGGGCGTTGATTGCTGCCTGCAAGCCGATGGCGCTGCCGCCTGGATGATACAGCAGGGCAAGGTGGATGCTGTTGTCACCGGTGCCGACCGCATTGCTGCCAATGGCGATGTCGCCAATAAAATCGGCACCTATGCACTATCGCTGGCGGCCAAGGCGCACGGTATCCCCTTTTACGTCGCGGCACCGCTGAGCACCATGGATGCCCGTTGCCCTGATGGCCAGCATATCCCCATCGAAGAACGGGGCAGCGAAGAACTGACGCATGCGCAAGGTCAGACCATCGACGGCAATATGCTTCAGCTACGCATTGCCAGCCCCGGCGTGAGCACGGCCAACCCTGCCTTTGATGTCACACCCGGCACCAATATCACCGCCATCATCTGTGAACACGGGCAATGGCCATGATTCACAGCAGTTATTTCATCCGACATGCGGTACACAGCAGTGACGGAAAGGCAACGACAACGGCAACAGCGCGCCAAAAGAACTACCCCTGATGTTGTAATGCGCATGCGGCGCATTGGCTCTTGCAAGTTGGAGCTTGCTGCCTAAGCTTCCCTTTTCCTGCCTGTCAGGGTTCATTTCATCAACCGGGACACCCATGATTACACTGAAAACACCTGAAGATATCGATGCCATGCGTCCGGCATGCCAGTTAGCGGCTGACACGCTGGAGATGATCGCCGGGCATATCCGTCCGGGCATCACCACGGAAGCCATCAATACCCTGGTTCATGACTATACACTGGATCATGGTGGTATTCCCGCGCCACTGAACTATCATGGCTTCCCCAAATCTGTGTGTACTTCTGTTAATCATGTGGTCTGCCATGGCATCCCGACGAACAAGAAACTGGTCGCCGGTGATATTATCAATGTTGATGTGACCACGATTCTTGACGGCTGGCATGGCGATACCAGCCGCACGTTTTATGTTGGGGATGTTAAACCTCATGCCCGCAAGCTGGTAGAAACGGCCAGAGAAGCGCTGGATGCGGGGATCGCCGCCGTGCGACCCGGGGGCACACTGGGTGATATCGGCCATGCCATCCAGACGCTGGTGGAATCGCGGCGTTATTCTGTGGTGCGTGATTACTGCGGTCACGGCATCGGCAGGGAGTTTCACGAAGACCCGAAAGTGCTGCACTACGGCAAGCCCGGACAGGGTCTGGAACTACAGGAAGGCATGGTGTTCACCATTGAGCCAATGGTCAACGCCGGCAAGCCAGCCGTGAAACTGCTGCGAGATCAATGGACGGTAGTGACCCGTGACAAATCATTATCGGCGCAATTTGAACACACCCTGGCAGTGCGGGAAAATGGTGCGGAAATCCTGACCTTGCCATCATCCAAAGGAGGAAGTGCGTGAGTTTTATACCACGGCCAGCAGCATTCTGGCAACGCTATCGCCTCATCATACTGGTGATTCTTCTGATACCCGGCCTGATGAGTTTCTGGCTGTATGCCTTGTCGCAACAATCCCGCCCCTTTGTGGTAGCCATGGCCAGTATGCCTGTGCCTGCCAGTGAAGTGCCACCAAAAGATATGGAACACGAAATGCCGCTTTCCGCCAGCCAACTCAAAGCCGACTCCCCTGTCCTTGCCGGCATGGCTTTTGTGGATATTCATTGCCTGCTGATCAACAAAGAACTGGATTCCTTTGGCGGCTGGTTTCCCAACGACGTATTCCCGTTCACCCGCTTGCTGGATAACAAGGTCAACTTTCAGTTAGGCATGCGGGAAACCCTGCTGCGTTCCTTGCTGGTGTTGCGAGAAAATCTCTCACGTCAGGATCGTACGACCAGCGCCCTGAATGCCAATGTGCAAAAAGCCTATGGCCATATGTCGGTTTCGCCTGATTCCTGGATGTTTCCGCGCTATGAAGAAGAACTGCGCAAAACCATACAACTGCTGAACCAATACAGGGACGAACTGAAAAACGGCAAGGCAGGCTTCTTTTCCCGCGCTGATACCCTGGTACGCCTGAATGAACAGTTTGCCTCATTGCTGGGCGCGGAAACATCTGCCCTGACAGCGCCGGATATCAGCATGTTTGACAGCGATGATCGTTTTTATCATGCCAAGGGCGTGGCCTATGCCTTATATGAGATCTATCAGGTGCTGAACTTTGAATACGCCAGTGTACTGGAAAAAAATGATGGCCACAAGCTCATGCAGAGTATTATCAATCAGCTTGAGCATGCTTATTTTGAGCCGGACATTGTGTTTAACGGTGACGACGAATCATGGCGCAACAACCATCTGAAACAACTGGCCACACGCTTGTACAGCGTGCGTCAGAAAATGAATTCAGTGAACAGTGTGTTACAACACAGAGCAGCTTCTTCGGCAGGCTGAATACGGGGGAACCAATGGCGATTCGCACATGCCCTGAATGCCATCGCGGCTTCATGGAAGAAGAAAAACACTGCCCTGCCTGCGGCGCTGATTTACTGGCCAGTCGGGCAAGCAAAACATGGTTGCGACAAATCAAGGTATATATCGCAGTGGTGATGGCAGGCATTATGATGCTGGCGCTGACCATGCCCCGGCTAATGCACACCGCTCATGATGCAGCGCCGGATACAGTTCTTGTGGCGATCGCCATCGCTGGTGGTCTGGCTACCCTTGGTGGACTGTTTGGCCTGGCTATCGCCATCTTCTTTTACTATTTGTGGAAAAAGAAGACCCGGGCCAGTCAATGACCGACAGCACGCCGTTTTGCATGGCCTGGGACGGGCGCATACTGGCCTGGTACCACCCCGAAGCGGGATTACAACACGAAGAGCTCAGTATTGAGACGGATGATGCCCTGCCAGAGAGCGGGGCATGGCAGCTAATCAGCGACCACGATACCCCTGTGGCCATCTGGTATGCCGAATCGCTGCTGACTCGCAATATTCATCTGCCGCTTGCTTCAACAGCCATGCTTGATAACGAAATGCTGCAACAGGAACTGGTCGAACGGGCTGGCATTAACGCTGGCGAGTGGTGGCTGTGCCGGGATTTTTCACGCGACCCTGAAGGCGGCATCCGGGGCATGGTGTTCGCCATGCCGGATGCATTAAAGCAGAGTATGCAACAGCATCCCCACTGGCAACAACTCACCCATCTTGGCGTTGACCTCTGGCATCGCCTGCAACAGTGGAAGCATGAGGATGCAGCAGCGCAGGCCATTGTTGATGAGGATGCGGACGGGCTATGTCTGGGATTTCATCGTCAGGGCTGCTGGTATGGCATGCGACGGCTTAATGGCACGGTGGACGAGCATCTGTGGCAGGAAGCCCTGTGTTCGTTACAGGCGATGGGTTTCGACATGGCGCAGCATACCCTGACTGGCCAGTTATCGGGCAAAAGTGTGGCGCATATCGAGGCTGCGGGCGGCCAGTGGCAGGGCGAAACCCTCGATGAATTACTGCCCCGTTACCATGCCAGTTTACGAACAATCAGCGCCGGCGTGGCAAAATCCGCCATGAATTTTCGCCATGGTCAGTGGGCAGCCAGCGGTAGCTGGCAGGCTTTTCGCCCCTGGTGGCGATCCCTGGCGCTGGCGGGTTGCATGGTGTTGCTGGCCGTCGCTGCACTGCTGCACAGCAATGCACAATTGGAAGGCCGCATTGCCGCGCAACAGGCACGGCTGATGACGGCATTTCATCAGGGACTGCCAAAGGAAACGGTGATCATTGACCCGCTGGCTCAGCTCAGACGGGCAAACGCCGCCACAGAGCAACAGACTGATACCCGACTGACACATGACTTACAGGTAATTGCGAGCATTTACCGTGAGCTTCCCTGGCAATTACAACGCCTCAGCCTGCAACGCGGCACCATGCAACTCAGCGGCAATATCCGCGATATTCAGACGCTGAACAAACTTCAGCAACAACTACAGCAGAAGCTTGGTTATACGGTATCCGTGATTGACACCAACCTGGGCGAAGATCAGCTCGGTTTTCGGCTGGAGTGGTCATGGTCATAAAACAATGGCGGGAACAATGGCTGCTGTTGCAGGAAGAATGGCAGGCCCGTTACCATCAGCTTCAGCCGCGTGAACAACGTATTTTATTGCTTGCCGCGCTGATCTTGCCGCTGATCCTGTTCTGGTTCGGTCTCTGGCTGCCGTTACAGGATCGGCATAATCAGCTGATGCAAACACTGAAAACATCGCAACAACAGGCTGACGAGGCTGTGATGCTGGCAAAGCACCTGCAACAATCCGGCAGTCAGCGCGCACCGGAGATCGCCACGGGCAGCCTGCTATCCCGGATTGACAAGCTGATCACTGCCCGGCATCTGCGGCAGGCCGTCAAACAAATGAAACCGCAACCGGGCATGGATGGCAAACAGCGGCTTCGCCTGAGCTTCAAACCGCTGGCGTATACCAAAGCCAGTCAGTTTCTGCTGGCTGTTGAACAGCAGGCCTTGCCGATCGAACAAATGAAAATGGAACGTCAGGAATCCGGCTATGTTCGCCTGCAATTACTGATCGGGCCACTGCCATGAATCCGCTGCGCCTGCGCACCCTGTTGCTGGTCTTTTTCCTGTCGCTGCTCATTTTCATTCCTTTACGCTGGGATGCCGAACCGTGGCTGCGGCAACAACTGATCAGCCTGCAACAGCAACTGCCGCTGCATATTGATGTGGCATCACTCAAGTGGTCAGGGCTGGGCGTGACAGCCACGGGCGTTGACATGCAGACCACCGACCGGCCCGATGCGGTACACTTCAGGCATCTGCGCGTGGAGCCGGACTGGCTGCCATCCTTACAGGGAAGACCAGCTGTTCGCCTGCAATGGCAGGGAGACCCCGGTGAAGGCAGGCTGTCGCTGGGGCTGCATGATGCTTATGTCGAGGCATCGGATATGGATATTCGGCTGGACACTGCCTGGCTACAGCAAACACTTGCGCTGCCCCTGCCGGTAACATTGCAAGGCCCGCTAGTGTTAACTGGTGAAGCGCAATTATTGCGGCAGCAGCATACGCCACCACTTCAGCCACTGGCAGCACAATTACAGCTGCGCTGGCAACAGGCAGCAGTAACCATGGGTGAAGAACAATTCAGCCTGGGCGACTATCAGTTGACGCTCAAGGGCCAGCCGACAAAAAACTGGCAATGGCAGATCACTGGCGGCGAGACACTGAAACTGGAAGGCAAAGGGCAGTTGCAAAGCCTCGCTGCCAACTGGCCAGCATGGCCGCTTGCCGGTGAAGTGATGATGCAGGCACAGCAAAAACTGGCAACCATCCTTGGCACACAACACAAACTTCGCCTCGGTGGCACGCTGGTGCATCCGCAGTGGCGTTGAAGAATAACCAAGGAAGTAATCATATAATGACAGAACAACCCTCTTTATTCGGTCTGAAAAAAACAAACAAGGACTTTGCCAATAAAGATAGCTGGGGGAAGAACCAGTTTAACTCTTCTTTTCCTGCTGCTTTGTGTTGTTATCTTTCCCACAAAAATCTGCAAGCAAACTACCTGGCCATTCATCGGAAAAAGTTTGGGCCTGGATTCATCTCTATTCGTGATGCATTTGGCATTTCGCCAGATTGTAATGATGCATATTTTGCTTTTGAGGCACAGCATAGCCCTTTTCAAAAATACGTTATTGGCACATTACCCCGAACTGATCTGGTTCTGCAAAGGGAAACAACAGGTGAGTGTCTTTCTGCTCTTGAAGTCAAGTTGACTGCCTTGCCCGATCATACGACTTGCGACCTTCATGACTGCGATTACGGAAGTGAACTTGTTGTTCGACCGGATACGATTGTTTACCTAGCCTGCAGTATTGCAGCAGTTTTTGAAGATCAAATAGAAAAATATATTCCGAATCTGGCAATCACAGACTGGAGCGATGCGGTACAGGTCATAC
>JALSZZ010000002.1 GCA_027075825.1 Mariprofundaceae bacterium
CCACTCGCGCCTGTCGTATCAATGGATGGCGCCACCCAGACCACCTGGGCCGCATCACCGGACACCTCGGCCCGGCGGTCACCATCTCTCCAAATGAAAGTGCCGCCGGAACCATCTCCGGCGGCACTCTTGCCAAGAACGATGACTGGGGTCGTACCAGGCGGGAGGAGCTGCAACGCCTGAATCGTCGGCACGGATATCTTGTCCGGAGGTCTGGCCAGCACGCGAAATTTGGCGCCATCACAATACAGTATTACACTTTCTCCACCAGGCACCTCGCCCTCCGCCAGCGCCGTACCGGCCGCAGAACGCAATGGCAGTGCCGGGAGGCCATCGATGGCCAGCGTGTGTGGTGCTGGCCCGAGGTCCTGCGCCATGGTGAGCAGATAGTAGCGCGCCTGCATGTAGTCGCTTACAGGCGGGGTGGCCGTGGCCTGTATGGCGCTGGCGGTGCCACCCGTGACCGCGAGCGGCACGATGATGCCGCGATACAGTTCGGCTATCTCCTCCTGCACAGCCGCGGCGAAATACTCCTGCGTGTTGTTGGGCGCGCCCGGTGGCGCGATCGGGATTTTCCTGTCCACCGCCATCAGTAGTACTCCCTCACGATGACGATACCATCCCGCCCGGCATATCCGCCGCCAGCGGCTTCCCTCCCAGCGCCTGGCGCACCAGGACCACCGCCATTCCCAGCAGGAGTCTGTGGTGCAGAGTATGGAGGAGCTGGCGGCAAACCCCTGTCGCCTGGTATCAATCTCACTGCCGGCGTCCCTGGCAGCAGGATATCGCCAGCCGTGGCAATGGCATATTGTCCATCGACGCGCGAGATTCCGCCACCGGCAACGACATGCGTCCCGAAAGAGCTGTCCCCTCCATCATGGCCTTCTGCACCTCCGGCACCCACTGTCACCGTTTCCGTTGCGGCCAGCTGTGATGCCTGGATGATCCCACGCGCAAATGCGCCACTGCCACCATCCACCCTGGCATACTCGGTGGAGCTTACCGAGACAGACCATCCACCGGCGCCGCCGCCGATAACCTCCACGTCCACGTAGGCAAGACCGCTGGGCTTGCTCCACGAGTACGTGCCGGCGGCATCGTAAATGCGCGTTATGGGTGCAGTTGCGACAGCCAGCGATGTAAGGAAGCGATAATGCGGATCCTGCTGGTCATCGATATGCTGCACGATATAGGCATATCCTGCCACGCATTGCCCACCCTGCACCACTGCACCGGAGCGGGTACGCAGGTCCAGTGCTTGATGGGCTCCGATCTTCATTTTCATAGCCCCGGTATTCGTTGCCGGAGCTATGAACCAGAATGTCTGCCCGGCCAGCTGCGTGATATCAGGGTGTGCGGTAGCGACGAGCGAATTGGAGCCCGTCACGTCGCGCAATTCATGCAGAATGCGCAGCTCCAGTGCATCGGTAATATCCTGCAGCTCCTGCACCCATTTGCTTCCCGGCTTGACACCGGATGCCTGGATGATGCTCGTCAGCGTGCCATTCGGCATGTCATGCCACCTCCTGCCATATTT
>JALSZZ010000003.1 GCA_027075825.1 Mariprofundaceae bacterium
CAATGGCCGCGCACATCTTGTCGGCATCAATCATACCCTGTGCATCAGCAGCTACCAGCACCAGTTCGCACTGGTTGTACGCACATAGCGCCTTTGCCGTGTTGAGCACTGACGGATGCTCAATGGCCGAAATCACGACCTTGCCCCTGTTGCCTGCCAGCACACCGGCCAGACAAAGATTGTTGGCTTCCGTGCCGCCGGAGGTGAATACCACAGCGCTGCTTTCAACTTCCAGGTGTCCGGCAATCACATCTCTGGCATCATCCAGCAGACGACGCGCCTCACGTCCGGCCCAGTGCATACTGGATGGATTGCCGGGAACGACAGCCGCCCGCTGCCAGGCTTCAATCGCCTGTGGCAACATCGGGCTGCTGGCATTATGGTCAAGGTAGCTTTTCAAATCGCACATCCATGGGCTGAGCCTCGTCAAAATGATGATCATTCTGCCAGGCACTGATGTCAAAGCTCTTCAGGGAAACCTTTTTATCAACGACCTGTTGCAACGTAACCTGCTTGAGAAAATCGAAAATATAACACTCAAGCACACGCCATAACTGATGGGTATCACAACGGTTGCCCCGATGGCAGCCCCGTGGCGCATTTTCACAAACGGTAGCATGCATGGGTTCATTGACTGCCATAACGATATCAGCAATGGTGAGTTTTGTGGCATCCTTGTTCAGGAAATAGCCGCCACCCGGCCCGCGAACCGAGCGCACTAGCCCCCCCTCACGAAGGTTGCGGAACAGCTGCTCAAGATAGGACAGGGAGATAAACTGACGCTCGGCAATCGAAGCCAGGGTGACCGGTTTATGGCTGTCATCCGGACAATGTTTTCGTAAATCCACCATCGCCGAAACAGCATGGCGACCGCGACTTGTTAAACGCATGATGAATACCTCTCTGCACTATGGAACGTCATGCAACCGGAAATAACCAAGTTGCAGGGTGGGATATTAGCAATATCCACTTCACAGTCAAGGTTTTGGTGGCGCGGTAAAAAACGCTGCTGCAAAATCATCCACAGCAATGACCTGCTGGCGCAAGGTATTGGCATGCAGCCATAATTCAGCTTCTTCGTCGGTGAAGATGGTTTGCGTCACCGCTTCACTGGCCAACACGGCAGGCTGATGCAGCAGTGTGGCTGGCAACTGGTCACGGGCGATTGCCAGTTCAAGACGGCGCTCCAGCGGCGCTGCTTTCAGACATGCCTGCCAGGCCACACGCAATTGCTGTAACGGTTCATCGTCTGCCTCAGGCAGCCATACATGTTCGGTGATGCGCTGGTTAAGCTCCGGTGTCATCATGGCCGCTGCCACCTGATGATCCAGCCAGTCGGCAGGTGGTTGATAACACAAACCCCAGGGGAAGATCATGCGGCGCAACAACCAGGCCAGTGGCCGGTGTGGCAAATTGCGCAGTACGCCATCAAGCGCCTGCTGCGTTCGCCACAGTGCATCTTCACAGGCCCATTGTAACAACGGCAACTCCTGCTTCCGGCTGCCACGACTGCGAAAATAACGCAGTGTGGCAGCCAGCATATACAACTGACTGAAGGCATCGCCAAGACGGGCAGAAATGGCTTCACGCCGTTTGAAAGCGCTGCCCAGGCTGAGCAGCGTAACATCTGCGCACAATGCCAGCGCCGCCGAAAAACGGCTGGCATGCTGATAATAACAGGCTTCAGGGCCGGCTACTGGCACATGGGTGAAGCGCGCATGTGTCAGGCCCAGCCAGATGCTGCGCACGGCATTGGTCAGCAGCATGCTGATATGGGCGCATAAGGCCCGATCAAATTGTTGGGGAGCATCATCAGCCTGTGAGCGGGCGCTCTCCATTTCTGTCAGTAAACAGGGGTGACAGCGCAATACACCCTGACCAAAAATAATCAGCGAGCGGGTCAGGATGTTGGCCCCCTCGACTGTAATACCAACAGGCAATGCCTGATACATATCGCCCAGATAATTGCGCGGTCCCTGTGAAATCCCCTTGCCACCGTGAATATCCATGGCTGCATTCACACATAGTCGCATGCGTTCGGTTAAGTGATATTTAAGAATAGCCGAGGCTACCGTGGAGGTTTCACCTGCATCCATGTTCTGCACGGCAAATTCACGGGCGGCATTCATCATATAGGCATGACCACCAATGCTCGCCAGCACCATTTCCACGCCTTCAAAGCGACCAATAGGCAAATGAAACTGCTTGCGCACCAGGGCGTAGGCTCCGCAGCAAAAGGCGCTTTTTTGCGCAGCTCCCACCGCCATGGCAGGCAGGGAGATGCCCCGGCCATTGCTTAAGCACTCCATCAGCATGCGCCAGCCCTGCCCGGCGCGGGACGGGCCACCAATGATCTGATCCGGCGTGATCCATACATCCTTGCCATCGGTAGGGCCATTCATAAACGCCAGTCCCATGGGCCAGTGACGACGACCGGTTGTGACACCGGGGGTATCCACCGGAATAAGCGCCAGGGTGATACCGGGTTCTGTATCTTCGCCAAGCAGACCATCCGGGTCGCGCAGGCGAAACGCCAGACCCAGCAGTGTCGCCACCGGAGCCAGCGTGATGTAACGCTTGTGCCAGTTCAGGCGAATACCAATCTCACCATCGTCATTGCACTCGACAACACCCTCGTCCAGCATGGCTGCGGCATCGCTGCCGGCATCGGCAGCCGTCAGGGCAAAACAGGGAATGTGCTCACCGCTGGCCAGCTTCGGCAGCAATTGTTGCTGCTGGGTTTTGGTGCCATAACGCAGCAGTAGTTCAGCAGGACCTAATGAATTGGGTACCATGGCGGTAACAGCCGCGCTGACATTACGGCTGGCCAGTCTGGCAATGACGGCAGAGTGCGCACGGGCGGAAAAGCCAAGGCCACCGAAAGATGGCGGAATAATCATGCCGAATAAGCCGATTTCCCGCATTTTTTGCCATGCCTCCGGGGGCAGGTCGTGGCGCTGGTGGTTAATTTCCCAGTCGTGCAATAATTCACACAACTCGCTCAGCGGGCCATTGATAAAGGCATACTCACGCTCGCTAAGCGCCTGGGGTTGCCGTTCCAGCAAAGTGTTCCAGTCGGGTTTTCCGGTAAAAAAGGTTTTTTCCCAGCCTGTCTGACCAGCGGCCAGCGCTTCCTGCTCCGTGGCAGACATGGCTGGCAGTGAATCGGCCAGCCAGCGGCGCAATGGTTCTGACAGGTATTTCATGCGCCAGCGGGGCGTACCCGACAGCGCCAGTATCGCTGTCAGACATGCGCTTAGCGTCAGCCATTGCCACCATGGCAACACGCCTTTGAAGGCCACGACAAGCATCAGTAATCCGGCGCTTAGCATCATCGCGGTCAATGAAAGACGGTGATAGGCCAGAATACCCCAGATCAGTATCAGGATCAGTATGATTTGCCACATTGACGTTCCCTCCCATGATGCAGCAACCAATTGCAAAACGCCGGTTGGCCTTTGGCACTGCCGTTACTTCACGCTGATGCGCTTTTGGGCCTCAGTCCTGTCAGCAGGCTGTTGCCACTTCAACTGTCTGTGTTGCCGGTGGCGCTCTCACCAGTTACTATACGCGATACCCCATCTTCAGGGCGCGGCGCACCTTATCCATGGTTCGGGATGCCTGCAGACGCGCTTTTTCATTGCCTTCACGGACAATATCGCGCACATCATCCATACGACTGGCAATGGCTTCACGACGCTCGCGAATCGGTTGCAGTTCTTCTTCCAGGTGACATAACAACACTTTTTTGCAATCCAGGCAACCAATACCGGCGCTGCGGCAGCCTGCATCAAGCTCCTGACGCTCTTCATCACTGCTGTAAATGCGATGGTAGGCCCATACCGGGCATTTTTCCGGGGTACCCGGGTCATCGCGGCGCACCCGCGCCGGATCAGTCGGCATGGTTTTGACCTTTTTCTCCGTCGTCTTCCAGCTTTCCGCCAGTTCAATGGTGTTGCCATAGGATTTGCTCATTTTACGGCCATCCAGCCCCGGCAGTCTGGCAGCAGGCATCAGCAAAGCCTCTGGCTCAGGGAAGAGTGGCTGGCCTTGTTTGCGGTACAAATGATTAAAACGGCGGGCGACTTCGCGGGTCAGCTCCACATGCGGCACCTGATCCTCGCCGACGGGCACAGCATCAGCAAGATAGATCAGAATATCCGCAGCCTGTAGCAGGGGATAACCAAGAAAACCGTAAGTGCCCAGGTCTTTTTCGCGCAATTGCTCAATCTGATCCTTGTAGGTTGGCACGCGCTCCAGCCATGGCAGCGGGGTCATAAAGGAAAAAAGCAGGTGAAGTTCGGCATGTTCAGGTACTTCCGACTGAATAAACATCACGCTTTGCGCCGGATCAATGCCAACAGCAAGCCAGTCAATCAGCATATCCCAGATGGTCTGGCGAACAATGTCCGGATTGGCATAATCGGTGGTCAGCGCATGCCAGTCGGCGGCAAAAAAATAGCACTGATGCTGCCGCTGCAATTGCAGCCAGTTCTCCAGCACGCCCTTGTAATGGCCCATATGCAGGCGGCCAGTAGGGCGCATACCTGAAAGTACACGGCGGCGGGGAGCTGAATTGGTCACGAAATCTCCTTGGGATGGTCTTCTTCGACCACCTCGGGTTTGTTTTTGTAAATGGTAATGCGGTGGATCCCCTGATCCGGCGACCAGTGGACATTAATAAACAAATGATGAAGGTGCAAGCTCATATCGCCATCCGGCTGTTTGCCCAGGATGGAGACAATCATGCCGCCGATGGTGGTCGCATGATCTTCCGGCAGACTGGCTTCAAGCGTGCGATTGATATCATGCAGACTAGCCGTCGGCAGCACACGCCAGTGATCGCCGCAATATTCGATCTCACTTTGCGCCACTTCGTCAGATTCATCCTCAATTTCACCGACAATGCTTTCGAGGATATCTTCCAGCGTCACCAGCCCCTCAATATCGCCATATTCATCAACAACAATGGCCATGTGTTCCTTGCGCTGCTGAAAAGCATACAACTGGGCCATGGCGTTCTGGTTATTGGGAATATAATAGGCTTCGATGAATGTCAGTTCGGATAAAGGCATATCAATGGCAGCAGCGCTGAATAAGGAACGCAGGTGAACAATGCCGACAAGATTGTCTCTTCGTCCGCTAAACACCGGGTAACGGGAATACGGCTGGCGTAACACCTGCTGCTGACATTCGGCGATTGAGGCAGCGGCATTGAGCATGCAAATGTTGTTGCGCGGTGTCATCAACGCCTTCACCGGAATTTGCGCCAGACGCAGGTTGCCGGAGAGCATTTGCTGATGACTGGCATCAAGATAGCCGCTGTTGGCGCTCATGCGGATCAATGCCCCCAGTTCCTGACGGTTCAGACCAGTTTTGCGCTCATCGGAAATGCCCATCATGCGGCGAGCCAGCCGGGCGCTGACCAGCATGACAGCGATAAACGGCGTGAACAACCTGGAGAAACGCTGCAACCAGGGGGCAATCGCGCAGGCCAGTGTTTCGGCATGAACAACAGCAATCGTCTTTGGCAATAACTCGGAAAAAATCACAATCACGGCTGTCATGGCGATGGTCGCATAAATAATGCCGGCATCACCGAACAGGCTGACCAGCACCGCAGCCGCCAGGCTGGAAGCGGCAAAATTCACGAAGTTATTGCCCAGCAGAATGGCTGCCAGCATACGATCAGGATGATTCAGCAAGGTTTCGGCAGCGGCAGCGCCGCGCTTTCCCTGTTCGCGAAGCACATGAAGCGTTGCCCTGCGGCTATGCGTCAGCGCTGTTTCCGAGCCGGAAAACACCGCAGAAAGAACAATGAACAGCAGCAATAAAGCTGCTGAAAGGCCAAGGTCCAGGACTAGCCTCCCCAGGTGTGAATGGTTTTAACGCCAAAATATGCCAGTAGCAGCAGCGCGTAAGCAGAGAGAACCACTTTGCTGGCAAAGCGTCCGTTCCAGCCTGATTGCCGATGCTTGATGAGCAAAACAACAATAGCGACAAACGATAACAAGGCCAGAATCACCTTGTGATTAAGTAAGGAAAAATGGGAAAAAACAACCCACTGCCAGCTCAGTCCGGAAACAATGCTTACCCCGATCAGTACCGCTGACCACCGCAATAAAACGAACATCATGGCTTCTATTTCTGCCAGTGAGGGGAGGAACTGAAAAATCGGTGACAGGCGTTTTCGGCGTAGTGCATGATCCAGTAATAAATGCATCCAGGCATGAAATGCCGCCATGGTCAATACAGCATAGGCAATCATGGA
>JALSZZ010000004.1 GCA_027075825.1 Mariprofundaceae bacterium
GCCCTCCCGGTCTTTTCCGGATGTCGTGGCAGTTGGTGCACCCCATGGTGCGAAAGAGCCGCTTCACCTCCTGGGGAGGCGGTTTCTGGGGTTCACGGGACGTGCACCCCGCAAGGAAAATCAGGGCGAGAAGAACTCCAGATACCGCAGCCCTGAGCCTGGTTTGCTGGATCATCACGGCTCCTCCATGCAATACAGTTCAATTTCCCGGGCGGTGAGCAGCACGCACCGGTCGTTCACCCGGAAGAGGGCGTTGGGGAGGGGATAGACGGACGTGGGCACATACAATGTCCGCACCCACCGCCTTCCCGTCCAGTGAAAGGCCTGCAGGACGCCAAGACCGCCGTAACTGTGGCGATTCTGAAACACCACCACATCCCGTCCAAAAGGGGCCACGTGCGAGACCCCCCGAAGGGGAATCGTTCCATACGGTGTGTGCACACCTTCCCGATCCGCATACCAGAGGGAGTGGCTCCTGACGGTATCCTGGACGGTATCTCTCTCCCAATGAAACGTTCTGAACACCCCCGAAATGTGGGTATCCCGTTCATCTTCTGCAACCAGAACCGTATATCGAAATCTGGAGATTTCATAGTCTTCTGCAGAAAACCTTTGGCCTTTTGCCGGAAGATAATCCGCTGTCCAGGGAAATTCTCCTTCGGGCAAACGACCGCGAAATTCAGGGAAACGTTTGAGAGCAATTGCCTCTTTGGAAAGAAGCACAAAAGCCGTGGGGTCCAGTGAATCCCCATCCACCGCAATATCATTCCATACCCGCAGGGCATCAAAATTGTGTTCGATATTGGATGCTCTCACAAGATGCGTGGCAATAGGCCCTTGTGTGTATCTTCCCTGAATAAGAATATAATCCCCAAATCGACGGAAGACGGGGAGAACGCCACATGTGATCCGCAAAGGCGAGAGGATCTGACCCCGGGAAGTATCCGGTAGGGGATAAATCGCCTCACACGTCGTTGAACAGTCTGGAATCTTAAAGCCTTTGGGGCCAAGAACATCCCCATTAAAGTAAGCAACCAATCTGTTCTCTTTCACGGAAATTTTGTACGGAATCCTATCGGGTTGAAAACCCGTACGAACGATTTTTTTCTCGGCGGTGTCTGCTGGTGTGGCTATGAGAGAAGCCCTTGCCGTATCCGGGATGAACTTCGGTACAGAGAATTTTATGGAGTGCTCAAGTTTCCTGGTCCGACCATCGTCATTGAGAAGGGATTGAACAGAAAAAACTGCCAGTCCGCCATCCCTTGAAACCCGTGAAATAACATAGAGTTTGTCCTGACGAAGAAAGGCGTAACGAGGATACAGAATAGTCCGGTAAGATCTTTGATGCACAGGGGTAGGAGGATCGGAAACATCCCAGATGTGTATCCAGTCCTGCTTCTCCAGAACGATCAAATACCGGCCCCTGTGCAGAAAAACTCTCCATCCGGCGCCCGTTCCCGGGATGTCTGCAAGGAGGCGGGGGTGGGAAGGATCCCCCATATCCAGCACCAAAAACCCGGCCTGCGCATCCAGAAC
>JALSZZ010000005.1 GCA_027075825.1 Mariprofundaceae bacterium
CGATTTCTTACGGCAATGTCTATGTGGCGCGTGTCGCCATGGGGGCTAATCCGCAGCAAACCCTGCTGGCCATGCGTGAAGCAGAGGAATACCCCGGCCCCTCCATCATCCTCGCTTACAGCCACTGCATTGCCCATGGTATTGACATGAGCAAAGGCATGCACCAACAGAAAATGGCCGTCGATTCCGGCTACTGGCCGCTGATTCGTTATAATCCGGCACTGCGCAAGGCTGGCAAAAAGCCATTCGTGCTGGACTCCCCGCGTCCAACCATGAAGCTTAAGGATTATGCGCTGACGGAAATGCGCTACAAATTACTGCAACGCAACCATCCTGAGCAGGCCGAACATCTGATGGAGCTGGCACAGGAGTCTGTTGACCTGCGTTGGGCTACCTACGAATATATGGCCAATCAGGGACCTTCGGCTTTTCAGCCGGTCGCTGAGATGCAAGCTGCCCGCAAACCAGCATCGGCATGAATGACTTTGCTACGAAAGGACGATATCGGCATATCGTCCTTCCGTAAGCTTACTCACAGCCTCGAATGGATGATCAAAAGTCAGAATAAATCAAATTTTGACTGTCAGAGGGTGAGGAATGTCGGCCACTGATCACTTGTTCTTGAGTTCAGGCTTGTCTTTTTCTCGTAAATGAAATGGTCCCCGTTTTCTAGACAGGTAGCTTAGGTGTGCCATCCGTATCTGGAATCATGCCGCGATCGGCATGTTCAGTCCACCGAAGTAGACCGAATCGGCAGGGCAATCGCATTAAAATTTTATCCGCCAAGAACCTTGAGCAAGTACTTGTGATCCCATCCGGCACGTAATCGTTTAACTTTCATTCCTACCTTGAGAGATTTTTCCGCCTTGAGAAGGTTCAAAGCGATATGGCGAAGCGTTGCAAAGTTAGCAGCACTATGCCCCTTTCTAGTTCTGTTGTTATCTTCGTCAAAAGCGCAATCAAGAACCCAGTGAAGTTGATTCTCTATTCCCCAGTGAGAACGAATTACTTGCCCGATATATTTAGGATTCGATGCATCTAAGCTGCTGATAAAATAGCGTGTTTCCTCTGATTTAACATCATTTTTTCACGTGTTGATGTCACAGCAACAATGCTATTCAAGCCTTTCCACTGCGGATGTCGTTGACGCAACCAGGCAATGTCAGAAGTTGCCCGAACCACTCTTGTTTCAATCCTTCCATGATCGCCATCAACTTGCTGAAGTGGTTCCCCCTCTTTGGGTAGACTCACGGTGGCGCTAAGGTGTGTTCATCTGCGAATTTCTGATGAGAAGGGAGTAGCAAAATGAGCAAGAAGAGAAGAAACCACAAACCGAGTGTTAATGGCCAACTAGAATGAGCCAAAATCGAACAACAAAATTGAGCCACTTTTTCGAGTAAATCTTTCGTTTTGGGAGAGCATGACCGCCTTCAAATTTTCAGTCAGGAGGCGGCACGATGAAGGAGTGGATGATGATACACAAAGTGAAAACACTTTATGATGAGGGTCGCGGCGAATCGCAGCGAGCCATCA
>JALSZZ010000006.1 GCA_027075825.1 Mariprofundaceae bacterium
TTATTTACGCCCTGAACAAGACGCTGGAAAGTTATGGCAAGGCTGCCATGAGTGATGAAGCGGTGATTCGTCATACCGGCAAAGGCGAATGCAGCATGATTTCATTGTTCGGTGAACACCGCGAGGAGGCAGCGCAACGCTTTCTTGCGTTTCACGATGAACGGCTGTTTGAAATCACGCCTTTGCCCGGTGCCGAAGCCTTGTTGCAGGGCCTGCGGCAGCAAGGCATTAAAACGGCGATTGTCACCAGTAAATCGCAGCAACGGGCTGATCAACAATTGCAACACTTAGGCTGGACAGGCTGGCTGGATGTGGTAATTGGCCTTGAACCGGGACGCAGGCAGAAGCCGGATCCGCACACAGTGCAATTAGCCTGCGACAGGCTGCAACTTCCGGCTACTGACTGCTGGATGATCGGCGATGGCACAGCCGATATGAAAGCCGCGCAGCGCGCTGGTGTGCCCGTTCGCATTGGCATCAGCAACAGCTTTAGTGAAGCTGAACTGCGCGATGCGGGTGCCACCCACTGTTTTGCAACACTGAACAAGGCATGGTTATGGCTGACAACAAGGATACATTGATTCGTTTTATGCTACCGACGCTGCATGTCCGGGGTTGCATGATCCGGGCTGCGCATTTGCGCCATCAGGGTGCGGCCATTCATGGCCTTGGCGATGAGGTAGCCGCGCTGTTTGCGCAAATGATGGCAGGCGCTGTGTTGATGCTGAGCATGAGCAAAGGCGGTATTCGGCAGGTATTGCAACTGGATGCCATGAATGAGGCAGCGCCGGTGCAGCGCATGCTGTGCGAAGTGCAAAGCGGTCATGTGCGCGGCTATGTAAGCTGGCAGGAGGCGCACAACAGCACGCGCTCCGGCACAGATCGTGAGCTGGCAAGCTGGATGGGTTCTCCTCTGCGCGTGTCTGTGGTGCGGGATTTTGGACGTGGCGAGCCTTATGTCTCAACAATTGAATCCAACGCCGGTTATATGGCGGATCATCTGACCCATTTCGCCGCGCAATCCATCCAGACTCGCGCTGATTTTGTGCTTCGCGGTGAAGTTGGCCTTATGCTGGAAGCCATGCCCGGCTGCCGGGATGCGCACTGGCATGATGCGGTGGCCGCTCTGGCAGCGATCAGCAACGACACTATTGATGCTTTACAGGAATCATCACTACAAAGCTGTTTTGCCGCGCAACACATCCGCATTGTCGGTCGCGATGACTGGCGCTGGCACTGCCATTGCCAGCCCGAGCGCATGGCCCAGGCCATTGCCCGCTTGCCGCATGAGCAATTACAGGGCCTGATGGATGACCATGGAAACATCTCCGTCAACTGCCAGTACTGCCGCAAAACCCACACTGTTCCCTTGCCCGCTGGAGCGACATAAGCATCGCCATGCGCCCAGTGATACGCTGGTTTGCTCATATGATGCTGTGAATTAGGTTTAGGCTAAAATTAAAATTCAGCATCTTTCTCTCTGCACGCACAAAATAACTGGGTTGGAAAGTCACCTCCTGTAATAGTTA
>JALSZZ010000007.1 GCA_027075825.1 Mariprofundaceae bacterium
GGGCATCTGTGGCTCGGGAATAATTGATGCTGTAGCAGAAATGTTCAAAGCAGGAATCATAGATAAATCGGGTAAGTTCAATATGGATCTTGACACGCCAAGGGTCAGGAAGGGCTCTGATGGCAAACCAGAGTATGTTATTGCTTGGGCTGAAGAGACCTCAATAGGCACTGATATAACCATTACACAGGCTGACGTAAGGGCACTGCAGCTTGCCAAGGGTGCATTATACGCTGGTGCCAAGCTGATGATGAAGAAGATGGGTATAGAAAAACTCGACCGTGTTGTACTTGCGGGTGCCTTCGGAAGCTATATTGACAAAGAGTCTGCACTGACACTTGGCATGTTTCCGGATTGTGATCTTGATAAAGTGTATGCTGTTGGTAATGCAGCAGGTGATGGTGCAAGAATGGCACTCTTAAACAGGTCGAAGCGCAAAGAGGCAGATGAAAAGGCAAGATTTGTAGAGTTTATGGAGATTGCTGTAGAACCCGAGTTTGAGAAGGAATTTATGATGGCAATGCATATTCCCCATATGAAAGACAAATTCCCGAACCTTAAAAAGGTGCTTGAAGAAAAGAATGTGCCTGTAAAGATAAAAGGGTAAAGATATGACCAGGGTTAACATTGATCCAGGTATATGTGGGCTTAAATCAGTGGTTGTAGTTAAAAAAAAGGACAAACAGACTTTTACGGTGCAGATACAGTCTGACTGTGAAATGGTAGAAAAACTTGGTGAGAAGATCTCGGAGCTTGACATGATGGACGTATTTAAGCGTATATTGGATAACCCTGTATATGTTGAGGGCTCAAAATGTCTAAGACATACATCATGTCCAGTGCCCTCAGCAATACTGAAGGCGCTTGAGATTGAGGCTGGACTTGCATTGCCTAAAGATGTAAAGATAGAATTTGTAACTGATGAGTGAGTTTTAAAAGAAATGCTCAGGAGGTGTGTTTGATGGCTGTTATAATGGATGGCCGAAAACTATCAGAAGAGATAAAGGAGAAGGTCAGGTCTACAGTAAAGGATCTAAACAGATTCAGAATTAATGTGGGGCTTGCGGTTTTAAGGGTTGGTGAAAATCCGGCTTCTACACAATACTACAGGGCTATTCTGAAGGCCTGTAGTACTGTAGGAATTACAGCCTACAAGTACAACCTGCCAGAGAACAGTTCTGTTAATGAGATCCTGAATACTATCAAAGAGATAAACAGGGACGAGCGTATCAATGGTCTGCTTGTGCTGTTTCCGCTTCCAAAGAACATAAATGCAAGAAGGGTAGTTAACGAGATAGTACCTGAGAAAGACATAGATGGTCTTGGTTCTATCTCAGTTGGCAGGCTTGCGGCTGATGAATCTTCCTTTCAGATCCTTAAGCACGGACAGTACAATATTCTTAATGATATAAAGTTCATGCCTTCAGTGGCCAGTTTTCTCCCCTGCACCCCTTTTGGAGTAATAAGGCTTCTGGATTACTACAACATTGATCTAAAGGGGAAACACGCAGTTGTCATAGGTAAGAGT
>JALSZZ010000008.1 GCA_027075825.1 Mariprofundaceae bacterium
TTGTTTCTGTCACCCAGTCCTTCAATACCACCACATCCATGGGGCGGCTGACCCTGAACATCCTGCTGTCCTTCGCCCAGTTCGAGCGCGAGGTCACTGGTGAGCGCATTCGCGACAAGATTGCCGCCTCACGCAAGAAGGGCATGTGGATGGGCGGCACCGTGCCCTTGGGCTACGATGTGAAGGACCGCAAGTTGGTCACCAATCGGGCCGAGGCCAAAATGGTGCGCATGGTGTTCGAGCGCTTCGTCGAAATCGGTTCCGCCACTGTTCTGGCGCGTGAATTGCGGGCAGACGGTGTTACCTCCAAGCAGGGAAAGCCGATCAGCAAGGGATACTTGTACAGGTTGCTCAACAACCGGGTCTACATCGGCGAGGCCGTCCACAAGGGCGACAGTTACCCCGGCCAGCACAAGGGGATCATTCCCCACAAACTCTGGGACAAGGTGCATGCCATTCTGACCGAAAGCCCGCGCAAACGTGCAAGCAACACCCGCGCGCAAACGCCAGCGCTGCTGAAAGGGCTGCTGTGGGGGCCGGATGGTGCAGCTTTCTCGCCAACCCACACGCGCAAGAAGAATCGGCTCTACCGCTACTATGTCAGCCAGACGGTTCTGCGGCATGGTGCCGGGACTTGCCCTGTGGGGCGCGTGCCCGCTGCTGAAATTGAAGCTGCGGTGATTGACCAGTTGCGGGCGGTGTTTCGCCAGCCGGAAATCATCATTGGCACGTGGAAAGCGGCGAAGGCCTCGGATCCCGAGATCAATGAGGACGCCGTCCGTGAAGCGCTGACCCAACTTGATCCGCTCTGGGATGAACTGTTCCCTGCTGAGCAAGCCCGCATTGTCCAGTTGCTGGTGGAACGGGTGGATATCGGCCTTGGCGGACTGGACGTGCACCTGCGTGTTGATGGCCTCAGCAGTCTCGTTCGGGAATTGGCCCGCGACGTTGGGAAAGCAGCATGACGCGGCAGCAGACAACAGGGGAAAAAATCTCGGTGCATGTCCCCTTCACCATTCGCAAGTATGGTGGTCGCAAGCAGGTTGTCATGCCCGCAGGGGTTCATGCTGACGCCCAGCGCCCAAGTGTCGTCAGCACACTGGTCAAGGCACTAGCGCGGGCGTTCCGCTGGAAACGCATGTTGGAAAGCGGTGAATTCACGACCGTCAAGGAACTGGCAGAGCATGAAAAGTTAGGTTTTTCCTATTTGACCCGGGTGCTGCGTCTTTCCCTACTGGCACCGGATATTGTTGAGGCGATCCTCGAGGGGAAGCAACCACCAGAGATCACGCTGGCGAGTCTGCTCGAGCCATTTCCGGTTGAATGGAATGCGCATATTTTGCAATTGAGAAAAACCTCCAATTATCTATGCTCGTCAAAATTGAGCAAGGAAAATGAAAATCCAAAATCCCGAATTATTCGCACATTCGACAAAAAACACCTCCCGGCTAGATTGGGAGTTTCTGAAAGATCATCTTTCCGACGTCGGCGGTCATAGTAAAGCCAATACTGATGGTTCTGGGG
>JALSZZ010000009.1 GCA_027075825.1 Mariprofundaceae bacterium
TGAGGATGCAAAGCGTCATGCCCGAAAGGCGTTACAGGATGCGCACGCAACGGGAGAGCCAAACCCGTCAACTGAAGTTCACCTGCTGGTTGAGTATTTGCAGCACATTAAGAACGCGCCATGAGTCCAAAAAGCTATTGAACCAAAACAGGGCAAAGATGTGGCCAATATCCGCTTTTTCGCAGTAGATTTGCCAAAGTCCGACAGACTCCTGGGCATGCCATTGTAGCAGCTTCGCATGAGGCAGGGTATATGAACACGCGCCTTGAGCCTGGATTTTATTAAAGGGGAAAAGTTATGGCAAGGAACGAAAGAAAGCGCCAGCAAAAACTGGCCAGACGAAAGAAAAAGCGCGCGGCTAAACGCACGGGTGGGGCAAGGGAGTTTACACGTGATGCCATGTTGCGTCGGGAGGCCAGGCTGGCATCGACGCTGCCGGTTTTGCACTGCTCCATACCCTCCCCGGAACATTTTGATGACATGGGCATCGGCACGGTTGCCCTGGCGCGTGGCAGCCTGAGCGGCGAGGTCACCGTGGCGATCTTTCTCATCGATATTTATTGCCTTGGGGTAAAAGATGCGGGCTTGCTTCGGATGCCCGGCCATCAGTTTCCTGAATACATCGGTTCACTGGATATGAACGAAGACCGGGAGGTGTGTGAACCTGATTGCGCCAGAAAGCTGGTACTGGACAGCATTACCTACGCCAGCAACCTTGGTTTTACGCCGCATAAGGACTACCGACAGGCCACTTTGCTGTTTGGAGACGTTGATGCTGCAAGCTGCAATCGGGAATTTGTGTTCGGTTACAATGGCAAACCAAAATACATTTCTGGTCCTCACGATGATCCGGCCATGATTCAGCGCGTGATCACCACGCTGGAGCGTACCTGCGGATCGGGAAACTATGAAGTCGTATTGGGGATGTCCGTCGCCGGGGATGATTTTTTCTGATATTGGAGGAGGAAATAATAAACGTCAAACCCTGGCGAGAGATCGCACAACCGCATAGAAATGTGCTGGAAGATACCTTCAGGGAATCCGAGTTCGCTGGCCAATCTGACACCAGTGGAGGTGCATCAGAACCCTTCTTCTTTGCCATTAGCAGCATAGTGAGAGCTCAACGCTCACCAAAGACCAGAGCAGGTTTCAGGCCAGGTTACTGAAAATTCAACAGGAACGGCGTACACTTAAAATCGAACTGCTTGCTGTATTTGACATGGGAACCACTTTACTTTCCTGCAGAACATAACAACAGGAGGCAGATAATCAGATACCATTTGCCAGCGTCAGGGGAATAAAGATAATGGCTTGTGTCACGCAGAATTTCCGACAATACGGAGCGACCAGAATGAAAAAACGATTACCGATTGGCGTGCAGACGTTTCGAAAAATCATTACGGATGATTGCTGTTATGTTGATCAATACCTTCGCCAAAAAAGCTTGAGGGTATTCCAACTTTGGTTAGTGTTATTCAAATCAAAAAGCACGTCCAAAGGAGGAATACCCATGCCCGAAAT
>JALSZZ010000010.1 GCA_027075825.1 Mariprofundaceae bacterium
CCTTGACTTACTTTTGCAGGATGCCGATGGGCACGGAAGGTATGAAGTTGAAATTCAGTTAGGTGCTACCGATGAATCTCACATCATCAGAACTATTGAGTATTGGGATATTGAAAGAAAAAAATATCCGCAATATGATCACACCGCAGTCATTATTGCAGAAGATATCACAAGCAGATTTCTTAATGTGGTTGGGCTGTTCAATGGCTTTATTCCAATCATGGCGATTCAGGCAACCGCTATCGAAACACCAGCAGGGGTCGGTCTTCATTTCACAAAAGTTCTTGATACTGTAAAACCTGGATACATTGATGAAGACGAGGAGATTTCTGAACCAACTGACAGGGCATATTGGGAAAAAAGAGGAACGAAAAAAACGGTGGCATTGGCGGATAAAATACTTGAAATATCCAAATCGTTTTTGCCAACAGTTCAGTGCAGTTACAACAAATATTATATCGGATTCTGGGTTGATGGCAGGGCATGCAATTTTGCTGTATGTCGTCCACAAAAAAATGCCTTACGCCTTGAGATACGCTTGCCCCGGACGGAAGAAACAGAAGACATCATTTCCGGCTCTGAGCTTGATGTGTTCGATTATGATAAACGCTGGGGAAGTTACAGGTTCAAACTTTCTGAAAAAGACATACTGGGAAAAGAGGAAACATTACGTTCATTGCTGAAGCAGGCTTACAAATTACGCAAATAGTGTTAACAACCGTTAAATCCGGGCAACAAACACTGCGCTGGATTTTGTTTGCTGCTGCCGGTGGTTTTCGGGGTTCAGAAATAGCAGCCAGTAAAGAACAAGATGTTCGGTCATTCGAATTTCTCATGACTGCTTCCGCAGCCTCCATCCGGTGCGGAGCGTAATCACAGTACTGGAGCAACTCTGAGTTGGCCGGGAGCCAGTCGGCTTTGATAAACCTGTTGCGAAATATCGGATATTGGCCAAATCTTCGCCCTGTTTTTGTTGAATAGCGCTGTTTCTCGTGACGACTGCCAACGCCCGACAGGCTCCTGGTGGCTTATCATGGACTGAAATATCAACACAGCCTACGCTTCGGCCATCTTAGGCAAGAGGTGGAGCATGGACACACAATGTCGCGTCGATCTTGGCGCTCGCAGTTACGATATTCATATTGCGCAAGGATCGCTGGGCGATTTTGGGCTGGCGCTGAATAGGCTGGGCCTGAATGCCAGCCGCTGCATGGTGTTCAGCAATATCACTGTCGGCCCGCTTTACCTGGAAACATTATACCAGAGCCTGAGGCAGGCAGGCTGGGAAGTGTTCAGCCATTTATTGCCCGATGGTGAGCAATACAAAAACCTCGCTACCTGGGGTCAGATGTTGGATGCGCTGATGGATCGTCAACTGGCCCGCAATGAGCCGGTGATTGCGCTTGGTGGTGGCGTGGTGGGTGATATGGCTGGCTTTGCTGCTGCCTGCTATCGCCGCGGTGTGCCCTATGTGCAAATTCCCACCACCTTGCTGGCGCAAGTCGATTCCAGCGTTG
>JALSZZ010000011.1 GCA_027075825.1 Mariprofundaceae bacterium
TTTTGTACTGCGGGAACTACCCCGATGTACCACTGACGAACAGCGACGTGCATTGCTCCCTCATCGCTTCGACCCAAGCCGGTTACAGGGAGAGTAGGCTCAGGGGTGGGGTTGGTTTGACGCTTACGATCTCGCAGGTACGCACCAGTATTGGCAGAATCATAATAGCCAGCGTCAGTCCTCCGGAGAGAATGGAAAACCCCATGCCCAGAAAAATGCAAAAAAAAGGCATTGCCGAACAAGCCGTAAACGATTGAAGGTACACCAGCCATCACATCCAGAATCAGGCGCACCCATAAGGCAAGCGTATGGCTGCGGCGGGTGAATTCAGCCAGCCAGATGGCGATGGCAAGGCCAACGGGCAGAGCCGTCAACAACGTCACGCTAATAATCAGCAGCGTTGACACCAGAATGGGGGCAATACCGCCGCTGCGACCGGCATTTTCCGGCGCACTGGTCAGAAAATCCAGCGAAAGGTGCGACAGGCCATACCAGGCCAGATCCCCCAGAATCCACAGCATCAAGGCCGTCACCAGTAGTGCTGAGCCGATGATGATGGCCGTAAACAGACGTTCAGCCATGTGCCGTTCTTCGTTCCTCAAGTGTAGCTAGCCCTGCCAGCAGCAACACGATCAGGGTCAGTATCAGGCCGGAAGCAAACAGACCGGCGCGATGCATGCCCATGGCATAGCCCATTTCCAGTGCGATGTTGGCCGTCAGCGCACGCACCGGATCAAACAGGCTGTGGGGGTATGCCACGACATTGCCGGCAACCATCAGCACCACCATGGTTTCACCCAGCGCTCGCGCCGTGGCCAGCAATAATGCCGCCAGAATACCGTGGCGGGCAGCAGGCAGGGCAACGCGGGTTAAACAGGTCATACGCCGCATGCCAAGCGCCAGCGCGCCGTGCATCATGCTCGCCGGTACAGCACGCAGCGCCGCCGCACTGCCCAGCGCAACCATGGGCAAAATCATCAATGCCAGCACCAGCATGGCGGCCAGCAAACTAGCTCCCGGCGGCTGCCATGCATTGATCAGCGGCACCAGCACCATCAAACCCCAAAGCCCCAGCACCACAGAAGGCATACCAGTCAGCACCGCCAGCAGCAAATGAAAGGCGGTGTGTACATAACCACTGGCATAGTCTGTGAGAAAGATGGCGCAGGCCAGCCCTGTTGGCATAGCCAGCAATACAGCTCCGGCCATGATCAGCAACGAGGCAGCCAGCATGGGCAATAGTCCGAAGTTTCCTTCCAGCGGATACCAGCCCGTATCAGCAAAGAACAGATGCCAGTGTCCGTCGTTCACCAGCGGCCATGATTCCTTCAGCAAAAAGCCGGGGATCAGCAACAGCAACAGGGCGCTGGCTGCCGCTACAGCGCTCAGCAGCAGGGCCAGGCGGCTGTCACTGAGCCAATGGGACAAAATACTGGGCTTTGACAATATCATGCACTGCGGCGCTGCGTGCAAAGGCAATGAAGCGTTTGGCCAGCGTCCCCGGTTCACCCCTGACCACCAGATTTAGCGGCCTGGCCAGCGGAAAACTGCCATCCTGCACATGCGCAATACTCGCCATTACCCCATCCATCGGCAGCAGGCGAATTGGTACGCCATGACTGGCATCATATTCCGCTGTGCCAATAGAGACATAACCAATGGCATCGGGATTGCCTGCCACCGTTTTGATGCCCTGCTCATTATCGCCAATCACCGCTTGCGCCTTCACCTGACTGTTCTTCAGGCCAAAATGATGCAAAAACAGTTCCAGCGTTGAGTGCCCTGCCGCCTTGTTGACGACAGTGATCGGCGCATCCTTGCCGCCAACGTCACGCCAGTTGCGTATCTTCCCGGTATAAATGGCAATAATTTGCGCATTCGTTAATGCGGCAATTGGGTTGCTCTGGTGTACAATGATGCTGATACCATCGCGGGCAATGGTATACGGCGTAAGATCGGCCTCTTCCGGTTTCAGCGCACGGGAGGCCATGCCAATATCCGCCAGACCCATGCGCGCATCATTCACGCCACGCGAAGAACCGCCGGTCTGCACATCCACGCGCACACCGGGATGACGTTGTTCAAAGCGTTTGCCGATCTCCATGGCCAGTGGCGCAATGGTGCTGGAGCCTGTCAACACCAGACGTTCGCCTCCTGCAAACGCCAACGGCGTGCATAACACCGCCAGCATGCCGATAAAAACAGTCAATATGCGTTGCGTGATTTTGTTCATGTGTATTCCCTTTGATCCTGGGTAGTCATTCGGTAGCGGCTTTTCTTACAGCCACCCCCGGATTACACACTGGCTTTTTTCTGAACAGGCCGGATTCTCAGGTAAGGTTTGCTTGCTCATTTTTTAGTCGTGCCAGAAAATAAAACTCGCGGCCAAAGCGACGACGAAAACTTCCATGGCTGATGCACCAGCAAAATCCATCGCTTCAAAACGCCTTGTCGTTGGCATCAAACAGCTTATGCAAAGCTGTGGGATACGGTTGAATAAAATATTGCCTGCCAAGGTAGTCATGCTTGTAGTGGTCTGCCCACGATTGCAGTAAACGTTGCAGGCTTGCCAGTGTTGCGTGTTCGTGGCGATAAGCCTCAATCGCCTGGATAAAGCAATGGCGTTGCGCTGCATTCAATCGTTCATTGATCCAGCCGTAACCGTGGCAGAGGGCATTTATCATATTCTTTTTACTGGCTTCTTGTGACAATATGTGGCGAAAAGCGGCAACGTAGCGGTTGGCAACAACATCGGCCGGCTGCTGCTGGTTGTTGGCAGCAATACGGCCACAATGACGCATGGCCTGCTGGTGAAAACACATCAACAGCAGCTTGTGACGCGCATGAAACGTGCTGATATCAACCATCGATGGCGCTTGCAACAAAGCTCTTGCCCGGGCCAGCGCATAGAGTCGCACCAAAAACCATTCGGCGATAATGGGGCTGTTAAAGCGTTCTTCATTTTCCAACACGATCGACGGTACAAGCTGTTGTACCGCAGCGGCAAACATACCAGAATGCTGAGCAATGGGGGACGCATCATCAACCGTTGTTGCATAAACCTTGCAATCGTTTATGCCGCAAGAAGGCGAGCGCGCTTTAAGCAGGCAACCATCCATGCGTTTAAGTATCGGGCGTTGCTGCTTAATCCACTGTTGCATCGACGTGCTCCAGTCTTTTTGGCTGGCGGCCTGCCATAATTGCATCGTCTGTTTGCCCTGAATCAGGCGGACAGGCGCTCTTGGAATGCCCATGCCCATATCAGCTTCCGGACACAGGGTAATCAATTCCACATGTTGCGCCAGTTGTTGTATCCGCTTGTTTTGAATGATTTCACCATCGTAACGGCAGGCGGCAAAACCCAGGCAACGGCTGACGACCAGGGTCGGTTTCACAAGCTGCCCATCAGGTTCACCATGATCGGGATCTGACCTGATTATCATATTGATATCGTTAAACTTTCATCAACTACCAGAAGGTGAATGTGATTCGAGGTAACCATGTAGTTTAATACGCAAATGCCGTAACGTTTTCGAGCCTCAAACAACCACTGAATCCAGCACTGCCGATCCCGGGCAAACTTAAACAGGAATTCGCCCCTGTGGCACCGATGAGTGATGTGCCAGACATGGCAGGAAGACGATATCGCTTCGCTTCTGGCATCAAATCCTCCCTGGGAGTCTGTCGGACTTTGACAAATCTACTGCGAAAAATCGGATATTGGTCAAATATTCGCCCTGCTTTTGTTAAATAGCGCTGCTATTCGCCGCAAACAGGTCGTATATCTGGCTCAATCCCGCTATTTCTCGTGTGACAACCGATAAAACAGACGGAAAATATTTTCGTCGGTCTTGACAAGTGGCATAATGAGTGGTCCGGACACAAAAAGTCACGCCCGCAGCGAAGACAAGCCATCCCTGGCCGATACAGAGATCCTCACTCCCCTGCGGCTTCCAGGCGGTGGTCAAAGCGCACCCGGAAAACGGGGGGCGACATCGTGGAGATCGCCAGCAGGATGTGTGCCTGCACGTATTCCGTCCTTGAATTTTTGTGCTACAACTCAGTGTACAACCGGGTGATTCTGTCCATCAGTTCAAGAATTTTGTCTGATGCTTCGGAGACCATCAGGGGGCGAGCATAGATCGGATCCGGCAGCTTGTTGATGGCTGTAAAAGCATGCCACTGTCCTTCAACCAGCGCTAACAGGTCTTTAATCTCCCTGGTGTTTGCCCTGGAGTTTTTCAAAAACTCCAGGGCATCGGCGAACTCTTCTTCGGCTTTTGTTTTTTCCACCTGCAAGTGGTCATCTTCCACACCCCAGACTTTCTCCATATAATAGCCAGCCACACGCTGTGAGAGCATGCGTTGGCGACCGGCGATATTTACCAATCGACTCTGGTTGTTGCCACTGATGCTCTCCAGCTTCCGGACAAAAGCATGGGCGACCATGAGCAGTTCGTCGGTGTTATCGCGCAGCTCGTGCGCCCGGCTGGGTGTGGGGGTGCGATCCAGCAATTGCCGGACAGGTTCCCAGCGCTTGCGGATTTTTGCCAGAAAGTTCTCACCCAGGTCGCTGTCGACACCGCGAATATGTTGTAGCTGCCGCAGTTGCCGCTCGAACAACCTGTGTGTTGCATCAAGTTGTTGCCGGGTCGTTTCGGGTTGAATCTCCAGGCCCAGCATGCAGTAAAGTTTGACCATGCGTTGCGAGAGCATGCGTTGACGGCCCGCAATATTGATGGCATCAGGCAGGCTGAGTACGACTTCGTCGGCTGTGGCAATACCTGTGGGGGTAACCATCGGGGATAGCAGTAAAAGAATTGCAGGCAGCAGAATATATGCTCGCAGAACGGTGATGGTGCGCATATCGCATCCTCCTTGATGTGAATGACCGAAGAGTCCTGCGTGTGAATACGCAGCACAACGCGCATGGTTGCCGGTGCAGGGATTCCTGATTGCGTCCATAGTGTTGTTTATACCCATGTTCATAGTTGATGTCACGAGAAACTGGTCTCGCACACATCGGCAAGATACCAGGAGTCTGTCGGACTTTGGCAAATCTACTGTGAAAAACCGGATATTGGCCAAATATTCGTCCTGTTTTTGTTAAATAGCGCTGCTATTCGCCGCAAACAGGTCGTATATCTGGCCCAATTTCGCTGGCCATTAACAAGTTGACGTTGCAATCCATCGCACCATTCAGCGGAACCTTGTTGATGAAACGAAAGCGGTAATGCTTACCATTCTTATCCTTTGTTTCATACCAGCTTACTTCACTGCGATCCACCCAGTCAAACAGGAAAGCATGGTCTCCTTTTTGGGCGCCGAGAATGAAATTCATTCCCAGATCCCGCAATGTCTTGATGTGGGGAGCATTGGAGGCCAGACCATCCTCAACAATCGTCAGCTTCAGGTGAGGATGTTCACGACGCAAATCATGCAACAACCTTTTTGCAGCATTGCGTTCACAGTCATTCTTGCTGCTGCCATCCTGCCTGAGGATAGGTTCCGGTGCCAATGGCAGAACACAGCGCTGATCAGGGTGAACCAGAACAGCAGCAAGCATCTGATGGTAATAACTCACTGAGTCATTACGGTGGCGTTTTTCACAGCATCAATCGCAGTGAACTTTGTCCGACTGGAAATAGCCAGTCCCGTCAATAGAAACAAGATAACTACAGCTCCTCCCGCTAACGACCGCAGCATTTGGCGGTGCCCCACTTGCGGTACATCAGGCAAACCCCGCCCTGTTGGCTCTACCCGTGGCAAGCCGCCTGGTTACTACAACTGATTTTCATGAATCAACACACTGAACCAAAGGAGTATCTTTCGCCGCACATTAGCACTTATAAAGTGTTGGGTATCAAGCGGGTCTGCCTGCCATATATGAACGCCATGTACATATCCTCCCACGAATCCACATACATTTCGGTAAAGCTCGAACGCACCCGCACAAAAAATCGCGTTTTCCCCTTACTAGCCACCACAGCTTGTTGGTAGACTTTACAGGCCAGTGCCTGTACCTGATCTATCAAAAACGCCAGCAGCATCAAAAATGCCATAATGGCAATACCTTCGCCAAAAAAGCTTGAGGGTATTCCAACTTTGGTTAGTGTTATTCAAATCAAAAAGCACGTCCAAAGGAGGAATACCCATGCCCGAAATCATAACGCTTCTGTCTTCGCTTCGCCAG
>JALSZZ010000012.1 GCA_027075825.1 Mariprofundaceae bacterium
AGCTGTAGTGGAGAAGGGGCGAACAAAACTATTTAAGTACGACTTCGTAGTGCTCTACAGCAAATTGTTCATTACTTTCCAGTGAAATTTCTTTTTTCAGGAAATCTTCCAGTTGCAGTACACTTTCATTTTCTATGCCCAGTAGCAGGTCAATAATATCAGGGTGTGCAATGACGGTCAGTTTTTCACATGGATAAGCACGTGCTTCCGCCACCACTTCTCGGAACAACTGATAACAGATGGTGGATGGACTTTTTGCCAGCCCGACACCGTGGCAGTGGCTGCACTCTGTCAATAAAATACGACCAAGCGAATCACGGGTGCGTTTGCGCGTCATTTCAACAAGCCCCAGTTCCGAGAACTGTACGATATGGTTTTTCGCTTTATCCCGTTTCAGTGCTTCTTCCAGAACCTCAATCAGCTTCAATTTGTTTTGCTCTTCCTGCATATCAATAAAGTCGACCACAATAATGCCACCCAGATTACGCAAGCGAAGCTGGTGTACGATTTCATGCACGGCTTCGAGGTTGGTTTTGAAGCCGGTTTCCTCCATATTTCTGGAGCCGACAAAGGAGCCTGAATTGACATCAATGGCAATTAACGCTTCGGTTTGATCAATAACGATATGGCCGCCGGATTTCAGTGGTACACGCCGTTGCAGCGCCCGTTCCATGGTTTCTTCGACACCATAGACGTCAAAAATCGGACGGTTGCCCGGATAGTAATAGAGTTTCTTGGCGACTTCCGGCATAAAGCGGCGGGCAAATTTTTTCATCGTGTCGTAAGCTTCGCGGGAATCGACATGAATTTTTTCTACTTCAGCGTCGACATAATCGCGCATAACACGCAAATACAGGTTCAGCTCCTTATGAATCATGGAGCCGGGGGCGGAGTTCTTGGCTCTTTTTTCAATATCCGCCCATAATCGCAACAGGAAATCAAGATCCTGGCGCAATTCCGGTTCTTCTTTTCCTTCGGCAACAGTGCGAATAATAATGCCACCTTGTTTCAGGTTCATGGATTTACAGATATTCAGCAGCCGTTCACGTTCAACCGGGTCTTCAAGACGCCTGGCAATACCGATATGATCCAGATTTGGCATATAAACCAGATAACGACCGGGTAAGCCGATCTGGCTGGTCATGCGAGGCCCTTTGGAAGCAATGGGTTCGCGGGATACCTGAACCATCAGATTCTGACCATCCTTGAGAAGGCCGGATATCGGTGGTGCATTGCGGCGAGATGGTGAACTGTCGGCAGTGACAGCTGTGTTGCCTGTTTCGTCAGTTTGTTCCATATCCTCCGTGAAGCTATCGACCTGTTGTTTGGCGGTGGCGATATCTCCGGCATAAAGGAAGCCTGCTTTGTCCATGCCAATATCGATAAAGGCAGCCTGGATACCGGGCAGTACGCGCTGAACGCGACCTTTGTAGATGTTACCTTTCAGGCCGCGTTCACGTTCGATATAAATTTCTTCAGGTTGTCCATTCTCGATACGCGCAATCCGTGTTT
>JALSZZ010000013.1 GCA_027075825.1 Mariprofundaceae bacterium
TCAAACGACCATGGTCACGGCGTTCAAACTGTGCATAAAAACTGCTGTCTTCCGCATCTTCCAGAATCTGGATATTGAGCGTCTCATCTTCACGCGCCTGCGCCGCAAAATGCGCCTGTACGGCATCCATGGCCTGTTGCAGCCGCTCACGATCACGCATGGCAGCATTGTTCAGTTTGCTGGTTTCCACCACCAAGGCCAGCAGCGTGCTATCCATACGCTGGGCAAGTCTGGCCTGCAGATTATACAGGCGGTATGTGCTGCGAACCAGCGTCAACAGCCGCTCTCCCTGGATCGGGCTGGCATTGACGGTGCTGTAAAACACCTTGCCCTCCGCGCCCTGCTCTACCAGGAAATCAAACAGTTCCTGATCTGAACTGACATAACGCGCTTTTTTACCCTTGGCCACGCGATACAATGGCGGCTGGGCAATATAAAGATGGCCTCGCTCGATCAATTCCGGCATCTGACGGTAAAAAAACGTTAGTAACAAAGTCAGAATATGCGAGCCATCCACGTCAGCATCGGTCATGATGATAACTTTGTGGTAGCGCAGCTTGCTGATGTCAAAATCATCCTTGCCAATGCCCGTGCCCAGCGCAGTAATGATGGTACCGATTTCCTGACTGGACAGCATTTTGTCAAAACGGGCCTTTTCCACATTCAGGATTTTACCTTTAAGCGGTAAAATCGCCTGGGTGCGACGATCCCGCCCCTGTTTGGCCGAGCCACCGGCAGAATCCCCCTCGACGAGGAACAATTCAGACAGCGCCGGATCTTTTTCCTGACAATCGGCCAGTTTGCCCGGCAGGCTGGCAACATCCAGCGCTCCCTTGCGGCGCGTTAAATCGCGCGCCTTGCGAGCGGCTTCACGAGCCGTTGCGGCTTCCACGGCCTTGCCAACAATACGTTTGGCATCACGCGGATTCTCTTCCAGCCAGGTGCCAAAATGTTCGGCAACCAGTGATTCCACTACCGAACGCACTTCGCTTGACACCAGTTTTTCCTTGGTCTGGGAAGAAAATTTTGGATCGGGAACCTTCACCGACAATACCGCTGTCAATCCCTCGCGACAATCCTCACCAGAAAGCGTTACCTTATGCTTTTTCAGCATATCATTACTGGTAGCATACTGGTTAATGCTGCGCGTCAGCGCCGAACGAAAACCAGCCAGATGAGTGCCGCCATCGCGTTGCGGAATATTATTGGTGAAACAAAATACATGTTCCTGATAGACATCAGTCCATTGCATGGCCAGCTCGACAGCCACCTCATCACGCTCGCTGTTAATGGCGATACATTCCGGGTGCAGCACTGTACGTGTGCGATTAAGATGTGCTACAAAAGCACTGATGCCGCCTTCGTATTCAAAAACCAGCGACTGATTGTCGCGCTCATCGAGAATTTCGATATGCACACCGCTGTTGAGAAACGATAGTTCACGCAGGCGGGAAGCCAGAATGTCAAACGACATATTGCGATGCGAGAAAATCTCCAGCGAAGGCAGA
>JALSZZ010000014.1 GCA_027075825.1 Mariprofundaceae bacterium
CACAGCGTTCACTGCGATCCCCCAGGCACTCAACACCTGTCTGCCATTGTTGTCTGCGACCATCAAAATGATCGCCCCGTGCCTGTACTACCGGCCCGGAATAGCACAATTTTAACTGTGCCTCACGCTGCAAACGGGTGGCTGCGATACGTGCAATCTGCGGTGTCATGTCCGAACGCACGGCCAGCTGGCCACGGGCTTCAGGGTCGTTAAACACCAGTGTGTTGTTCATCAGAAAACGCCCGGCACCGGTAAGCAGCACATCAGGGCGTTCCAGCAGTGGCGGAATGACCTCATCATAGCCGTGTGCGGCAAACAGGCTCAGCACATCCCCCTGCAAGCGTCGCAGCGTGCGTGCTTCACTGCCGAAAATATCACTGACACCGGGAACAGGGGCGTGCCAGCTCATGACAACTCAGGCAGGCAAATACGACGCACACAGGTGATATGCTCCAGCGCTGCCAGTTGTGTAATCACCTCATCGGATGGCACAGAATCGACGCTGACCAGTGAAACGGCATATTCGCGGTTATCGCTGCGGCCAAGACGGAAATCGCCGATATTGATATTGTGATGCGCCAGCATGGCACCGACCGAAGCAATCACACCGGGACGATCGATATTCTGCAAAAACAGCATTTCGCCCTGCGGCGCAATCTCAATGTCGCAACGATCCAGTGATACCAGGCGCGGTCTGGATTCATCAAACAAGGTACCGGCAATACAGCGTTCGCCATGATCTCCCTGCACCACCAGGCGAATCAGGCTGCTGAAGTGATCCGAATGTTCACGGGCGATTTCATCAACCTCAATGCCACGCTCTCTTGCCAGTACACCGGCATTAACGGCATTGACCTCATCCATGCTTTGCGACAACAGTCCCTGCAACACGGCGTTGATCAGCGGCTTGCGATTCAGTGACGCTGCCTTGCCTTCAAAATGGACTTCCACCCGGTCATATCCCGGCTCCAGCCATTGACCCATAAACGTGCCAAGGCGCAGGGCCAGTTCACTGTAAGGCGCAAGTTCGCGGGCTTCATCGCCAGAGAGGGAAGGTACATTCACGGCATTGCTGATGGTGCCATGCAGCAAATAATCGGCCATTTGTTCGGCAATCTGTACGGCTACATTCTCCTGCGCCTCGTCACTGGAAGCGCCAATATGCGGTGTACAATAAACATTATCCAGTTCAAACAAGGGATTATCCCGTGCAGGTTCCTGTTCATACACATCCAGCGCTGCCGCCCGCAAATGGCCTGACTGGCAGGCTTCATACAGCGCCTGCTCATCAATAATGCCACCACGGGCACAGTTGACGACAATACTGCCCGGCTTCAGGCGACCAAGGATTTCTTCATCAATCAGATGACGGGTGCTGTCCAGCAAAGGCACGTGCACCGTCAGAATATCGACCAGATCAGCCAGTTCACCGACGCTGGCAACCTTGATCACGCCCATATCGGCAGCCCGTTCGTCGGAAATAAAGGGATCATACACATATACCT
>JALSZZ010000015.1 GCA_027075825.1 Mariprofundaceae bacterium
CAAACATCAGGAAGCTGGTTGTTTTTATTGTTGTTGCTTCTGTTCTCATGGTCAGAAAGATTAACCCAGCTTACATTATTCCTTTCGTTCCAGTTTTATGCTATAATCACATGGCAGAACGAACCAGAACCTGTACAGGGAGAGCAAGTATGAGATTGCTGATCAAAAAAACATTAAAACGTGTATTGCGTATGGCTGGTTTTTATCCGTCAAAAATGCGTGGCGATATGGAAGATGTATTGATCCATTTAAAATCCCTGGGCGTTATGCCGGCAACAATCTTTGACGTTGGTGTTGCCGACGGAACCCGTGATATGTACCAGGCATATCCTGATTGCCATTTCATCCTTGTGGAGCCGCTACGAGAATTTGAACAGGATATTATGGCCATCAGGCAGCAATATCATGTCGATTTTGTTGTGGCTGCTGCCGCTGATAAAGCTGGCCGTATGCATATTAACGTGCATCCGGATCTTTGTGGTTCTTCGCTTCTTAAAGAAAAAGAAGGTGGGCATGTTGATGGCACTGAACGGGAAGTACCCGTCATTCGGCTTGATGAGCTTGCACTTGAGCGAAAGTTAACAGCGCCTTATATGATCAAAATTGATGTTCAGGGAGGGGAGTTAACGGTACTCGATGGCTGCACAGCTATTTTACCACAAACAGAGGTCGTTATACTTGAAGTTTCTCTCTTTGAGTTTTTTATAGACGGACCAGAGTTTGCTGATGTTATTGCTTACATGCGTAACAAGGGTTTCGTGGTTTATGAGATATTTGATGGTCGAAACCGTCCGCTTGATGGTGCTCTGGCGCAGGTTGATATCCTTTTTATCCCTGAACAAAGTCCGCTTCGGAAGCAACATATTTATGCCACAGAAAATCAGCGAAGTATTCAGAATAAAAAAATAAAAAAAATGATGGCTCAGGCTCATGGATAAAACAATCACGGTTTTTGTTGCGCTGCCTGTGTTTAATCGGCGTGAGAGCACCCTGGCGTTTTTGCAGATGCTGAAAGCTCAGGATTACGGATATATTGAGTGTGTTATTTGTGATGATGCATCCGAGGATGGAACAATTGAGGCGGTAAGAAGCAAGTTTCCTGAAACACACATTATTTCCGGCAAGGGCGATTTGTGGTGGACTGGTGGCATGAATTGTTGCATTCAGTACATTCTCGAACATGCCACGGATGATGATTATGTATTAACAATTAATGATGATGTCGTATTGCCCCGCCACTATATTTCTCAGAAAGTACAACGAAGCAAGGAATACCCCCACGCTATTATCGGCTCGGTGTGCGTCGATCAACAACATCCTGATTGTATAGAAACAACAGGTTTATTCATGCATAACAGAAGCTGCACACTGCACAACCTGTTGCCAGCAGGCAGCAGCCTTGAAGCAGCAAGGAAGATCCATAGCGATATGTTGCCAGCGACGCACCTTCCTGGCAAAGGTGTGCTCGTACCAGTGGCACTTTACCAGAAGCTGGGCTTATATGATGCGCAGCATTTACCTCACTACCATGCAGATTCAGAATTCACCTATCGGGCATACAGATCCGGTACAGATGTTTTTGTTGACCTGAACAGTATTGTCTATTCCGACGTTAACAGAGAGAATGTTGGCAGAGCATCAGTAATGCCGTCGTTATCTGCGATTGTTAAATCGATCACCGATCCTCACGGCCTGAATTCATGGCGTAGTTATCGCCATCTTGCATACAGGTATCATTATAACCAGCGTTTTCGTTTTTTGTTTGTGACGTATGCGCGAATCATTGGTGGCATCGTTAAACGTCGCTGGAGGCAGTGCTGAAAGTACTTTATTTAACAAAGTTCATAATCGACCGTCATGGTTTTGCCAGAAGTTTTCACCTGGCAAAAGGGTTGGTCAGACTTGGGCATCAGGTTGATTTTGTTGCAGCAAATCCTTCGTCGCAAGGTTGCAAAGAAATTCGTGATGGTGTCCGTATTATAACGTTCCCCGACATCTCACCTTCTTCTGTCAAAAAAGGTGGTCTGAGCGTGATTGATGTTATTTCCAGGTTATATCATTTTTGGCATTCAGATGCTGATATTATTATGGTGGATTCCGGTTTTCGTCCAGTGACGGGTGTAGTAGGGCATATCCTGGCAAAACATCTTGAAATTCCATATGTTTGCGAATGGTGGGACTGGGTTGGTAAGAATGGTATGTATGACAGAAAATCCCGTTTTTATCAATATACGCTTGGTCAGTGGGATCATTATTATGAGCTAAAAGACAAGAAACAGGCCGATGGTATAGTTGCGCTTTCAAGGGTATTACGCCAGCGTGCTCACTCATTGGGCCTCCGTGAGGATCAAACCTGTATTATCCACGGTGGTTGTGATATTGTCGATATTGATGCATCGAGAGCACCGGAGGTAATGCAACGCTGGCGTATGAAAATGCATCTTCCTGAAGATGCTTTTGTCATTGGCTTTGCAGGCATGGATGCTCATGAAGCTGAAGATATTCAGCCTTTTTTGGCTGCAGTGAAACAGCTGCGGGATTTTTATCCCAAACTCTATTGGCTGAGCACCGGTGGTACACTAAGTGATCGTTGGCGGCAGCTATACCAGGTAGGAGATGAATATATTGAGTTAGGCTGGATCGATTACGATGGTTATGTGGAAGCGTTGCTGGCTGCCAATGTGTTGCTGCTTACGCAGGAAAAGCATCTGATTAACGAAGCCAGATGGCCCAATAAATTAGGCGACTATCTTGCTGCTGGTAAGCCAGTACTTACAACCGAAGTTGGTGAAGTCGTACATTTTTCGCAGGAGCAGCGGCAACATGGATTGATCTTTGTGGACTGGGAGTCTGAATCCATGATCAGGATGCTAAAATCTTTGATCCGTGACCACTCATTGTGTGAACAATTGGGAAAAGCGAACCGTTTGCTGGCAGAAGGATCAGCTTCATGGGCGCAGCGAGCAGTGCAACTCGACTGTTTTTTGCAACAAACATTGAAATACTTTGCGGAGAGCAAGCTTGAAGCATCATGAGTTGCCTGTAAAGGTCATTTACATCATGGGAACAGGTCGCAGTGGGACGACGATTCAGGAAGTGTTGTTGGCTAGTAACCCTGATATTTCAGGTGTTGGCGAAGTTACGCACTTGTTTACAGATGGCTTATTGAACAATGAACTATGCGCCTGTGGCAAAGATATTGAGCAATGTGAGCTTTGGTCGTCTGTACTAAAATTATCCGGATGGAATCAAGATAATGCTTCAAGACTGGAAAAATTGTTTCATGATGTTACTAGTCATGCCCGTTTCCCGCTAGTATGGTTAAACTGGTTGCCAAATCGGCTCCTTCAAAATTATCGGGAAGAAAACATGCGCTTGTTTTCAAGCATAGCGGAGCTAACCGGCTGTCAATATATCGTCGATTCGTCCAAATATGCAGGTCGGGCTCTGTTATTGGCGCGTTTGTTCCCTGAATCTGTCTATCTGGTATGCCTTACCCGCTCTCCTGAAGGATTGTTACAGGCTTTCAGAAAAACGCCGGCAAGTCTCGCCAGGAGCGAGCAAAGACCCAAACATCCATTGATGACGATGTGCTATTACATCTATACAAGCTTGTGCTTTCGTTTGGTGTTGAATGCTGTTTCGGTTTCTTCAGTAAGAATTAATTATGAAGAACTCAGGGAGAAGCCTGATGTGCAGCTACAGCGCATTGCCAACAAACTGGAATTGGGTAATGCACTGAATAACAGTATTCAGGCGTTACAAAGTGATAGTGAGTTTATTGTTGGTCATATCGTTACTGGAAATCGTCTGCGTAAAAAAAGGAGGGTCAGCTTTCAAAAAAGTGAACAGCAACAAATAACTTTAAGTAGAATCGAATCGCTATGCTTTTCCATCATGAAACTGTGGCAGAGGCTCATCAGTTTTTAACCTGATTTAACAAAAACAGGGTGAATATGGGTAAATCCGACATTCATCACCCCCCTGATCCTGTTTTCAGGAATAAATTTGTTCATACGATTTTCCTAATGGTTTCAGTATGATTGAGTGTTCATCTTTCAGATTAAGGACTGTTGGCCTGGCAAAGTTACAATAGAGCATCTGAATATTCTGAAAGCATTGGAATACCCAACGCACAGTCGAGCACTTGATCCATACCCCTTTTTGGTCAGGAAACGAAATCCCCTCTCGACTTTTTGCTGACTCTTGTATTCCAGCAGCAGTTGATCAGCTGGCAAGGCAGTCAGATCCGTCTGGTTTGTGGCGATAATAAAGCAAGTTTTGCGTCTCAGGCGCTGTTCGTACAGGCGATGATCCGATGCCAGAGAAGCGCTGATTTGATAGCGATAATAATCCGCCTCGGCATTGGATGCCGGACGACTTCGCTTGTCAAATTTTGCCAAAGCTTCGATATGAACATCATCTATCATGCTGATTTTCATTTTTTTGCATAATTCCAAAGCTTTCAGTGCATCTTTCCTACAAGCAAACTCCTGTTTGCAAAGCTTGTTGAACAGCTTCTGATCAGCCGCGCTGTATTTGCCGCAAAGTTTGGTAACAGATGGCCTTCAACGCAGCGTCTGCCCTGAAGCTGGCTGTGTAGCTTTTCGCCCCGTAAGTCTCTCCTGTTATACCACAGAAACATACCTAAAATCCACCTTAAATGCTTGTCTGTTTTTCGGGGGTTACTATACCCGGCGACAATCACGCCTGTGGCTGTATAGTTGGCAATTTTGATTTTGCCAGGAGCCTGTCGGACTTTGGCAATCGTCACGAGAAATAGCGGGATTGAGCCAAATATACGACCTGTTTGCGGCGAATAGCAGGGCTATTTAACAAAAACAGGGCGGAGATTTGGCCAATATCCGATTTTTCGCAGTAGATTTGCCAAAGTCCGACAGGCTCCTAGGAGCCTGTCGGAATTCATGAGTATTGTTGCCTTTGTCAGCGGCCATGGCTTTGGCCATCTGGCGCAAATCACCCCGCTTCTGCATCTGCTGAAGCAGCGTTTTCCTGACTGGCCGCTGTATATTCGCAGCAGCCTGTCTCCCGAAATCATCAACAGCCGTCTGCATGTCCCCTGCACGCTGTTAGCCGGAGAAGTGGATGTGGGCGTGGTGCAACAGAGCGCAATTTGTGAGGACTGGCTGACGACGGGGCAACGGGCGGCTGACTTTTTTGCGCCCGCGCTGTTTGCGCAACGTGTGCAGGCCGAGGCGGAACGACTGGCCGCACTGAAGCCCCGCCTTGTTCTGTCTGATATTTCGCCGCTGGCTTTTCCTGTGGCTGATGCGCTGGATCTGCCTTCTGTGGCAATCGCCAACCTGGACTGGCATGATATTTATCAGCCTGTCTTGCAAACAACGCACCCTGAAGTGCTGCAAACGCTGACGGCAGCTCACGCCAGGGCAGATTTGTTGCTGCGCATGCCCTGGCATCTGCCGATGCAGACCTTTCCTCGTATCGTGGATATACCTTTATTACCGCAGCCTTGTCGCATCAGTCGGCAGAAGGTGCGCCAGCAACTGGGATTGTGCGATGAACAACGGACGGTGGTGCTGGTATTATTTGGCGGTACGCCAGTGCCCGCCATGGATTTGCAGGCACTGGCGGATATGCGCGAGTATCTGTTTTTGTTTTTCTCCTGGCCGGAAGGTGTTGCTTTGCCTGTGAATGTTCGCAGCCTGGATTTCGGCAAGCCCTTTTCATCAAGGGTAGTGATGCATGGCTGTGATCTTGTACTGTGCAAACCCGGCTATGGCGTGCTCAGTGAGGCATGGAATGAAGGCATTCCCGTGGTTTATGCGCCGCGTCCGGGATTTGCGGAATACGCCTGCATGCATGACTGGTTGCAACAGCATGCACCGGCGGTGCTGATTGACGAAGAAGCATTACGCACCGCAAACTGGCGAGCGGCGCTGGTACAGGCGCAAACATACCCTCACCGCTGGCCGACACTGGCACCTCAGGCAGAGCAAGCCATGCTGGATGCCATGGTGTCCCTGCTCTGAATGATGAAATGTTATCGCCAAAGCATGCTTGCTCTGCAATTCTGGACGCGGTTGCCTGTGCCTGCCTTGCCCAATGTCAG
>JALSZZ010000016.1 GCA_027075825.1 Mariprofundaceae bacterium
CCTGCGGATGCAGGGTCATCCAGACATCAAACGCAAACAGCAGACCGCCGCCAACATAACCCAGGGCAAAGCCCAGCGCTGATGTCTGATGCAGATGTTCATGCTCGCTCACATCGACAATCAGTGCATCATAAAAAATATTGGCGCCTGAAAAAGCAATGGAACCAAAAGCAAACAGTAGCAAAGCCACCAGCCATTGCCCGTTGCCGGCAAAAAACAGCCCTGCCGTCATCAGCACACCCAGGCAGGTAAAACTAAGTAACATGCGTTTTTTGATACCGCCCTGATCGGCAAAAGCGCCCAGCACTGGCGCGCTCAGCGCAATCAGCAAACCAGCGCCGGCATTGCCCATGCCTAACCAGAATGTGCTTTCACTGACATCCATGCCAGCAGCCCAGTACTGCTTGAAAAAGAGAGGGAAAAAACCGGCCATTACCGTGGTGGCAAAGGCCGAGTTGGCCCAGTCATACAATGCCCAGGCATATTTCGGACGTTGTTGCGCAAGTGTGTGGGTTATCATGATGTTCCCAGCTTGTCTTTCACCCAGCGCTGCGTGGCACGCACGCGCTCTGGCCGTGATGCTGCTTCCAACTGCTGCAACACGGCCAGTTGATGCGCCAGTGTGCGTTCAGTATGTGTGAGCATCGTGCTAAGTACGCCTTCGGGAACGTCCCAGCGCCAGTTATGCGCCACTGACAACAGCACGGCGCGTAACTCCTCATCACTGGCTGGTGGCTTCAACCATACCTTGTCAAACGTACGCAAACGACTGGCCAGTTCCGGTGGCGACAACTGCGCATCCTTACAATGCCAGCTAACCAGCACATGAGCGCTGCATTGCCTGGCCTGCTCCAGCAAATGAAACAAGGTCTCTCCGGTGATGGCATCGCAGCCTCCGGCATCCAGATCAAACACCCAGTGGCTTTTTCCTGTCAGCAATTCCAGACAACGGGCCACCCGCGATGTGGCCGTTACACCAGCAATGATCGCAGGCTGAAGCAGCGCCAGCGATGGTGATTCAGCCGTCAGTTGATGAATCAAATGGCTCTTGCCGCTGGCAGGGCCGCTGCTGTCCAGCCATAGCCTGCCGCCCTGCACCAGCCAGCAGGCCAGTTGTCTGCTCGCTTCAAGCGTGCCGCTATGGGCAACCCACTGACCAAAAGGCGCGCGTTTCCACTCCTCGACGGTCAGCAGCGGAACACGTTCAGCCATGGTCCTGCTGTTCTGAACTCAGCGCCTTGAACGTCCAGGCCACCAGATAATGCAGGCCGGAAGCGCAGGTCACCGCAAAAGTCAGCCAGGCCGCCCATTGCAGCCACACAGCATGCACAGGCATCATCATGGATAACAGCACCATCAGCACATAAACGCACTGAAACAAGGTCGTGGCTTTGGAAACAAGGCTCGGCTCCATGCGCAGGTTATGGGTGATCATTTCATAGGCAAGAGCGCCGACGATGATGGTAATATCGCGAAAAATAATGGCCAGAAACAGATAAAGCGGCACATGGTCGATAACAAAAAGCGTTACCACTGTGCTTAGTAACATGATTTTATCAGCCAGCGGGTCAAGGTAGGCCCCGACCCGGGTATGCATATTCCAGTAACGGGCGATCAGGCCATCCAGCATATCGGTAATCGCCGCAATGGCCATCAGCATCAGCGCATGCGGAATTTTGCGCTCAAGAATCATGAAAACAATCACCGGGGTAAGAACAATACGCGCCAGTGTCAGGCTGTTGGGCACGTTGATTACATGTTTCACTGAATAAGCCAGGCCCCGTCCAGACGCGTTGCCTGCATGCCATGCTGCGCAAACCAGTCTGTCAGCCAGGCCTGAGCGGCTGTTTTCAGTTGCAGGGCATAGCGTTGTTCTCCCTGACTAAAACTCATGGGAATCAGCGCTTTGACACGTTGTTCCTGTTGCAGGGCTTTTTCCAGCACCAGTTGTTGTGATAAACTCATGGTTTTGCGAACCACCAGCAATTCACTGCCTGGCGGCATGGGCAAGCTGTTATCAGCTACCGTCTCCCCCTGATCAGCAGGTGCATTTTCAATAGCATCAGTTGTTGCTACCGCTGGCGCAACAGCGACTTCCGGTGAACCCTCAGCCGTCCCCAGGGTATCGCGAAGCTGCAACATATTATCCTGCATCCAGGCCACCAGAAAGGCAAAACTGTCCCCCCGAATACGCCTGTTTTCATCAATGTCCGAAAGCAGGGCTGAACCACTGATATGCAGACCAACCTGTTGGGGATCAAGCCATGTAAAACGCATATTCACCGTCGGTGCTGTCGGGTCGAGTAAAATACCCCAGCGCCGGGCAATGATTGCAGCCTGCTGGGCCAGCAACCGCCGGGAATTGGTCATTTCCTTGCCTTGCCTGTTGATCAGTGCGATATTCAGCCGAAAGCGCGGTATGGTTTTCAACCCGGGAATCCCCTGCTCTGCCAACAACTGCCACACGGCCTGTTCATTCATTTCCAGGGTAATGGATTGCTGGCCACGCTGCACCCGCTGCAACAACAACTGCGGTGTTTTGACAAAAGGCGCGCTGTTTCTGCCGGCAATCGGTAACACGCGATCCCATAGCTGCGGCAACGCCTGACGAATCTGATCATCCAGCGTTGCTGCTGCCTGCTGACGCTCCAGCACCAGTACAAAGCGCGGATCGGCCATGGCGGCTGAGGCAAACATACACAGGGCCAGACAACACAACACTCCCCGAAGACAGCAAGCCATCATTTAACAATCCGCAAGCGTGGTACAGGTGCTGGTTCTGGCGCTGCTGATGATGCTGTTGACGCAGCACTGTCGGCATCGTCTGTGGCTTGCTGCTCTGCCGCCTGCTGTGCCACCATGTCCAGCACGGTACGGACAACAGCAGGCACATCCTGCTCCCAGATCAGGCCGTCTTCCATATTGCCACCCGGCAGGTAAGCCGCCCACAGCGCCGCCAGCGGGATATGACAATCAAAAGGCTGGCCGGAGAAAGAAAAACGCGAACGCACACCGTTCGCATCTATTTCAATCGCCTGTGGCATGCGCGTATTCAGCACCAGACTCAGAGCCGGATCGTGCTTTAAGTGCTGCGGTACAATACAGTCTTCACGACTTGCATCAACAACAATATAAATACGCCCATGCTGCTGAAAATAGTTTTTTAACTGGCGCGCTTTGGCAGCTTGCGTAAAATCAATGCTCTCCATTACTCCCCCTTTGTCGGCGCTGCACCACGGCATCGGCAAGTACCGCCAGCATGCGTTCGGTATCCTGCCAGCCAACACAGGCATCGGTAATACTTACGCCATATGCCAGCGATGACGGATCCCCCACCGGCTGGTTCCCTTCATGAAGATTACTTTCTATCATCACCCCGATAATCTTCCGGTTACCTGCCGCTACCTGTTCTGCAATCGCCTGGTTGACGATCGGTTGTTCCTCAAATCGCTTATGGCTGTTGGCATGACTGCAATCAATCATAATGCCGGTATGCACGCCGCTGGCCTTCAGTTCATCGCAGGCCGTGCGCACATGAACCGCATCATAATTGGTATGGTCGTGGCCACCACGCAGGATAATATGGGCATCGTTATTGCCTGCTGTGGAAAAAATCGCCGAATGGCCCTCTTTGGTGAGAGAAAGAAAATGGTGACCGTGAGAAGCAGCGCGAATAGCATCAATCGCAACGCGAAAACCGCCGTCTGTACCGTTTTTGAAGCCGACCGGGCAGGAAAGTCCGGAGGCCAGTTCACGGTGCCCCTGACTTTCTGTCGTGCGGGCGCCAATAGCCCCCCAGCTCACCAGATCAGCCATATATTGCGGCGTAATCAGATCGAGAAACTCCGTGCCGGCAGGTATGCCCATATTGCTGACATCCAGCAACAACTTGCGCGCCTTGCGAATCCCGTCATTGATTTCAAAACTGTTGTTCAGATAAGGGTCGTTGATCAGGCCCTTCCAGCCGACGGTCGTGCGCGGTTTTTCGAAGTAAATGCGCATCACAATTTTCAGTCTGTCGGCATATTGCTGACGCATGCCCTGCAATCGCCCGGCATATTCAAGTGCAGCGTCGGTATCGTGCACAGAGCATGGCCCGACGACGACCAGCAGGCGATCATCTTCGTCCCGGAGAATGCGATGAATATCCTGTCTGGCCTGCCAGACCGTGCGTGCCGCCTCCACGGTAATCGGCAACTCGCTGTGGACCTGCGCCGGTTTGACCACTTCCCTGATCCCCGTGATTCGCAGATCATCGGTTTGATAGCTTTCAGACATGGATAATATATCCCCTTTTTTAATACGACTCACCGCAGTGCATCATAAGCATCATTCATTTCAGCAATGCATGCTTGCTGGCCATTTCGACATAATGGCTGGCTGACTGTGACAGAAACGCCTGCTCTTCCGGGCTTAATGCCCGCACCTGACGCGCCGGTGAGCCGGCATAGAGAAAACCGCCCCTGAGAACCTTTCGTTCCGTTACCAGAGAGCCTGCCGCCAGCAGGCAGCCTGCTTCAAGCACGGCACGATCCATGACAATCGAGCCCATGCCCACCAGACAACCATCCTGTATCTCACAGCCATGCAGCAGCACGCGATGACCAACCGTCACATCGTCTCCGACGATGCAGGGAGACACGCCATGGGAAGTATGCAGTACGCTGTGCTCCTGAATATTACTGCGCGTACCAATACGGATGGCTTCCAGATCGCCACGCAGCACACACTGGTACCAGATGCTGCTGCCTGCACCCAGCCGAACATTGCCGATAATATCCGCCGATGGTGCAACAAAGGCAGCCGCTGCAACGTCCGGCGTGTGCGCTGCCAGCGAGGTAATCATTAGATAGGCTTGTTTTTGGGCTGCTCTGTTGCCCCGACATTATTCTTTTTGCTGCTGTCAACATGTTTCATACGGCCATTGATCCAGCTGCCTTCTGCCTGGGCAATCACGGTATATTCCACATCACCATTCAGGCGCGCTGTGCCGCCGAGTTTTAATGTTTGCGAGGTGAACACATTGCCGGTAATGCTGCCATGCAAGACCAGATTCGGAACGCGCACTTCGCCGGTAATGGTCGCGCCCTCACTGACAATCAGCGTGCCATCCTTGGCTGAATGAATATTTCCTTCAAATTTTCCATCAATACGCACAGAGCCTTCAAAGCTCATATCACCTGTAATACTCGAATGCGCGCCAATCAGCGTATCAATGTGCTGACTGTCGCGGGTGGGCGCTGCCGCTACTTCCGGTTTGCTGCTTTTTCTCAACATGATCGTCTGTTCCTTTTTTCCCAAGCGTAAATTGTTGGCGTAGCAATACCTTGCCATTACTGGCATAGACATGCACATACATCACACGGCCCGGTTGCCCGGACTGAAGCCAGCGCGCAGTCTCATGCAGGAAGCCGTGGCTTTCAATACGGTAAGGCCATTTGTATTTGCCTGTAGATAACAACAAGGGGTGTTTTTTACCCTTCATATCTTCCATAAACAACTTGATCCAGCCATTGGCATAACGCTTTTTGTCTTCGCCATGAACCAGTGTCAGATCAACGTCAAACTGATGATCTTCCAGTGCATGCACCTGAAACTGCAAGAGCTGCATTCCGGTACTTTTGCGTGCCGCCAGCAAGGTATCATACACATGCAGGCGTTCACGCAGCGCTTCCTGCTTTTGCGTCTGCGCCTTGATCTCTTCCTGCAACATATTGATCTGTTCATCACGCAGCCCCAGTTGCGTGGTGGTATCGTTCAGTGTACTGCGTAATTCCTGATACAGACGCTGTAATTGCAGGTATTGCGGGCGCAGATCCTGCTGCTTCCAGAACGGTTTGTAGTAACTGCCAGCGAGAAATGATGTCGCCATCAGCACCAGTATCAGCAGGCTGCCAAGTCCCCAGAATAATACCGGATAAAAACGCCTGCTATGCGTGGCCTTGTGACCGC
>JALSZZ010000017.1 GCA_027075825.1 Mariprofundaceae bacterium
GGAGTCTGTGCGGGGCTGGCTGCCTGGCTTGCGGATATTCTGGCGAAGCGTATGGGGGCGGAGGCGGCGACGGTTTCGGGGCTGCTTGCAGTAGCAATGGTTTTCCTGGTTTCGTATGCTGCCGCCTCCATGATCTGGCAGCGCCATGCGATACAAGTGCTGGCCTCGCTCATGGAGAGGAGGGCTTAATGTTCGCAAGAAAGTGGGCGCAAAAGTGGGCGCAACTCCGGAAACGGCGTCTGATGCGAAGGTTCCGTGACCGGATTGCTGCGAACCCGGCAAACCCGGAGGCACACTTGGCGTTTGGGCGTGATGCGCTGAAAGCAGGGCTTAGAATGCTTGCGGTGGCTGAGCTGAAAACCAGCTACTTTCTCGGAGCGGACCCGGGAGAGGTGGAATACCTGATCGATCGGGCCATGCGGGGGCTGGCTCTCGAGACTCTGGATCACAACACATTTTTTCGATTCAGGACCATGAAGGATCAGATCTGTCGCATGTTTCCCACTTCCTGGGAGAAAGTTTCCGTGCTCGATGTTGGTGGAGGGGAGGGAGGGCTTGCGAGCTTTCTTGCCACGAAGAATTATTTCTTGGCTGATCCGGGAGTGAATGGCATTGCTGCGGATATGATCCCGTTTGAGGGCCAGTCCTTTGATGTGGTTGTAGCCTGTCATGTTCTGGAGCATGTTCCGGTGGAGGCGCGAGAGGCATTTCTGGAGGGGTTGTGTCGGTTGGCCAAGCGGAGCGTTCTCCTTCTGAATCCATTCAGAGTTTCGGGGTTCGACGAGGAGGAGCGGCTCAGGATGCATGTGGAGATCACGGGAGCGTGGTGGGCAAAGGAACACTTGGAGTGCTCCCTGCCGACGGTGGATTTCGTCCGGAATTTTGCGCGAGTTCGGGGCTTTTCGGTTCATGTTGAGCCCAATGGTTCGGCGGCTCTTTCGTTTGCTTGGGTGTATGTGGATCATTTTGCCCGACTGGCCGGCAGGACTGGAGACCTTGATCGCCTGAACGCCTTTATCAATAAGAACATTGGAATGATTGAGCACTCCAAGCATGCTCCCAATGCATACCTCGTTCGGATCGATCTGAGCGGAGCCTAGGCCATGAGGGATCCCCTAGTATCCATTCTTATTCCAGCCTACAAGCCCCATTTCTTCAAAACATCACTGGAAAGTGCGCTTTCGCAGGAGTATTCTAATCTGGAGATCGTCATTGGGGATGACTGCCCGGGAAACGATATTCAATCTATCGTTAAGAGTTTTCCGGATCCCAGAATTCGGTATATCAGAAACAATCCGCCCCAAGGGCCGATGCAGAACTATGTGTTTCTTTTCAGGAGGGCCCGGGGAAAATACATAAAGTTTCTCAATGACGATGATGAGTTGGCGCCGGACTGCGTATCAGAAATGGTTTCTTGGTTGGAGAGGCCGGGTATCACTCTCGTGACTTGTCGTCGCAAAGAAGTGGATGACCAGGGCAGGGAGCTTCCCGAGCGTCTGGACACTCGCCCATTGATTGAGGAAAATGTTGTTCTGAACGGCGGCGACCTGGCTGCCGCGATGCTGCTCCACAAGCTCAATTTTGTGGGTGAGCCGACCTGCATGATGTTTCGCAAAAGGGATGTGGCGGATGTGAAGCCGCATTTGATGTCCTATCATGGGTTGGGGCGAGAGCGATCCGGACTGGGAGATGTGGCGTTGGCATTGAACCTTCTTGAGCGTGGAGATTGTGCATATTTGGGGGCGAAGGTGCTGGTGCGGATTCGAAGGTTTGCAGGGCAGTGGCAGGAGGTTTCTCCGGCGAGGGCATGGTCGATGGAGAGCTGGAAGCTGTTTCGGAAGGAGGCCTTGCGGTCCGGGAAAATCAGAAAGTGGAATGGATTCCAAGTTAAATATTATGCTGGACCTGAATTCGGGAGGCTGACTTTTATACATGCTTCCTTTCTACGAAGACGAATTATGGTTTGGTTGGAGGGTTTCCGTGCCTAAGGTGCTGATTCTGATGGCCACTTATAATGGCGAACGATTCATTAGGGAGCAGCTTGAGAGCATTGCGGCGCAGACGCACCGGGAGTGGGAGCTTTGGGTGCGGGATGATGGTTCGAGTGATGCGACGCTTTCCGTGGTGCGTGACTTTGCCGGGCGGCATCCGGGTCGGGTGCGGGTGATTGAGGATGATGAGAAGCATCTTGGGCCATGCCGGAACTTTGCCAGGCTGATGGAGTTGGCGCTGAGGGAGTCGGATGCGGAATATTTCGCGTTGTCTGACCAGGATGATGTATGGAGGGAGGACAAGTTACAAGTACTGTTGGGTGCTGTCCAGAAACTTCCAGCGGATTGTCCTGCACTCGCATTCTCGGACCTGGAAATTGTAGATGAACATTTGAAGACGATGCGTCAATCATTTTTTAAGTTTTACCGCGTTCCTAATGAGATTGCTGAATTGGATATTCTTTTCAGAAATGTTGCTCCAGGATGCGCCATGCTGTTTAATAGAGCAACCCTTGGGAGATCTGTGCCGATTCCTGAGGAGGCGATTATGCATGATTGGTGGCTGATGCTTGTGGCTATGTTTTTTGGGAATATATCCGCTGTGCGTTCCCAGCTTGTTCTGTACAGACAACATGATTCGAATGCCGTGGGAGTGCGCAATGTGAGGGACCGTATTTTTGACTCTTTCCGTATTTCACGGGTTACGAGAAAGTTCAGGGAGCTTAATCATTTGTCCAGGAGGCAAGCTGAAGCGATCAAAAGGGGGCTTGCAGACTCTGACTGCCACGAAGACAGGCGAAATATCATCGATGCGTATTTGAGGGCGTGGAGGTGGGAGCGTCTAAATCTTTTCTTTTCTCTTCAAGCCCCATGGCATGTCAAACTCGTGAGGCTTCTGTTGGGGTAACTGAGTCGTTTGAAATTCAAGGGTCTGCACTGCAGAAAGGCAGCCATGCGGTTGGCATGGCCGCCCTCGCTCGTTTGATGGGGAAAGTTTGTGTGGTGGAACTGTCTTTCCTTCCATCTGCTCAGTTGACATCTCTTAAGCTCTTGTCAATTTCCATCTTTGCGGTTTTCTTGATTCTTTCGATCAATGGTAGGATGCGATCCTCAGCTTTCGTGCGGGCATCGCTGTTATTGACCTCTTACTTTTCTGTACTTATGTTATGGGCCCTGCTTGCGCTCATGTATGGCTATGATGCATTTTATGCTTTGCGGGCATTTGCCTCCTATTTCTCGGTTGCAGTTGTATTCTGGCTTTTATACATCGCGGATATAGAGAAAATATTGCCTTTTAGAAGTGTTGTAAAAATATTTGTTGTTTCAATGGCTGCGTATATAATTGCGAAGGCTATAATAATGTTTCTCCCATTTTTCGGTCTGGCAAGCGCAAGGGATGTACATGATTTTCTGGGCGGATCAATAACTACTGAGTTTCGTAGCGAAGACGCTCTCCTATTGAGGCTTACCCCAGGAAACGACGTGCTTATCCCATTTGCTCTGTATTTGTCTTTGAAGGCAGAGAGCGGTTTCAAGGATAAACTCAGAGGGGGTATCGCTGTTATTTTGTTGGCGGGAGCTTTCCTTAGTTTCACCAGGTTTGTCTGGGCAATGTCCATTGTTGCTCTGCTTGCCAGTTTTAGTTTCAGAAAGATTGCCGCAATGGCGATACTCTTTGCTCTAGTCTTGTTTGTCTTGGATTATTCAACAGAGCATGCAATCTCGGATGAGGTTTATACTAGACTGTTTGATATTGCCTCAGTGAACAAAAAGGCTGAGCAGGCCAGATTGTTTATCGAATATATCGGTGATCGTCCTTTGTTGGGCTACGGATGCGGGGCTTTTATGCGAGATTACATTCGCTCAGAATATCTTCCATTTCAGTATGAAACTCAATGGATTTCCTTGGTTTTTCAGTTTGGGTTTTTAGGAGTTATTTTGATTGTTTTTTTTGCCTTCCTTCCAATTCGAAAAATATTGCTGCTCGCGAATCGCCTCAGGCTACGAAAGGGTTTGGCTGAGGTTGTTATTATGTATTTGCTTTACCTTTCTGGTGCATTTACGAATCCGTATCTTTTCATTTTAAATTTAGGTATCTTGTATTATCTGGTTGACCGACAGGCAAGTGCTGCGTATCTAGGACTAAAGTAATGGTGCGGAGTGTGCAGATTCTGGGGACTAGGGGAATTCCTGCTACGCATGGGGGCTTCGAGACCTTCGCTGAACGGTTGGCCCTGTATTTGGCTGGCCGGGGTTGGGAGGTAGCGGTCTATTGTCAGGAACAAGGACGAGGAAGACTTTGGGAGGAGGAATGGCGAGGCATTCGTCTTATACATGTGCCCGTAATTCAAGAAGGAGCGTTTGGCACCGTAATTTTTGACTTGAAATCGGCCTTGCATGCATCGCGAGAGCCAGGGGTGGCGTTGACGCTTGGTTACAACACCGCGGTATTTGGTTTGCTTTATCGCCTGATAGGGAAGACAAACCTGTTCAACATGGATGGGCTGGAGTGGAGGCGGGACAAGTGGGGGTGGCCTCAAAAGGTTTGGCTATACCTTAATGAGCGCATCGGATGTTTGGTGGGGAATCACTTGGTGGCTGATCATCCGGAAATTGCCAAGCATTTGGAGACACGGGTGGCTAGCGAGAAGATCACGATGATCCCCTATGGCGCAGACCCGGTTGAACACGCCAATCCCGACTTGGTTCGGGACCTTGGAGTAGAGCCGGATTCGTATGCGTTAGTTATTGCCCGTCCAGAGCCTGAGAACAGCATCTTAGAAATAGTCAGGGCCTTTTCTCATAGAAAGAGGGGGAGAAGGTTGGTGGTCCTTGGCAGGTATCATCCGGAAAGATCACCATACCATCGATCTGTTCTCGAATCGGCAAGCGATGAGGTCGTGTTCCCGGGGGCTATATATGACCAGAAGGTAACTGCTGCCCTGCGCAAGTTTTGTCGTCTTTACATACATGGACACACGGTTGGGGGAACCAACCCCTCGCTCGTGGAGGCCATGGGTGCTGGTGCCGCCGTGCTGGCCCATGATAACTGTTTCAACCGTTGGGTGGCGGGACCAGGACAGGCGTATTTCCGGGATGAAATGGAGTGCTCGGCACTGCTTGATCGTCTTCTGGATAATGAGAGGGAGATCTCAAGAATGAGAGAAGCAAGCAGGGAGCGATTTGAGCAAAACTTTAAATGGGAGTTTGTCTTGGCCAAGTATGAAGAGCTTCTAGAGATATGGTTCCATAAAGGGCGCGGTCTTGTTTAGAAAGCATGAACGCTGGCTCGCGCTCGGGCAGCGGCTGGGCGATGCCGCGTGGGTGTTTGCGCTCGTGCCGCTGTTGTGCGCGGCGTTGGGCGTGCCCTATGGCCGCATCTACCAGGTGATGGCCGTCTTGGGCGCGTTGCTTACCTGGGCGGCGATGGATGCCGTGGACGCCTACCGCCCCTGGCGCGGCGCAAGCCTCTGGCAGGAGGCGCGCACGATCCTCGCGGGCTGGTTGCTCGTCGTCGGCGCGTTGCTGGCGATCGCCTGGGCGATGAAGGCGACACACATGTTTTCGCGCCGCGTCGTCGGCGCCTGGTTCGTGCTCGCACCGCTTGGCCTCGTCGTTCTGCACATCGCCGAGCGACTCTTTTTGCGCGCATTGCGCCGCCGCGGGCGCAACACGCGCACGGCGATCATCGTGGGCGCAGGCGATCTCGGCCAACGAGTCGCCGAGCGCATCCTTGCGCACGATTGGATGGGCATTCGCCTGCTCGGCTTCTTTGATGACGACAAGCGCAAGCAAGGAAAGCGCATCCTCGGCGTGCCCGTGCTTGGCACGGCCAAAGAAGCGGTTGCGTTCGTGAAGGAGAAGGGCGTGGATCAGGTGTATCTCGCATTGCCCTTGCGGGCGGAAGCGCGCATGCGCGAGGTCTTTGACGCCTTGCAG
>JALSZZ010000018.1 GCA_027075825.1 Mariprofundaceae bacterium
GCGGACGCATGATTTCCTGCAACACACCATCCATGCGGTAGCGCACGCGTACCAGCGTCTCATAAGGCTCAATATGAATATCAGAAGCGCCGCGCTTGATAGCATCCAGTAAAATCAGATTCACCAGTTTGACAACCGGCGCTGCCTCCGTCTCAGCCGCCACGCTGGCAGCATCAATGGCCGTATCGCCGGTGTCCACCACCTCCATGTCATTGGCACCAAGCTCGCCCATAACATCTTCAAGCTGTTGACCCGCGCCACCAATTTCATCCAGCTTGTTCAGAATCGCCTCTTCTGTGGCAATCACCACATCAATCTGACCGCCACAAATAAAAGCCATTTCATCAAGCGCATTGATGTTATAGGGGTCAGCCAGTGCCATGGTGATGTTATTACCACGCCGCCGCAGTGGCAGGGCCACATTTTTGCGCAGAATATCAATCGGAATTTTGGTCAGATTGGGAGGAATTTCGACTTTATTGAGATCCACTCGCGGACGACCATAGGCCTTGGCAATAAAACTGGTCAGCGTCTCCTCATCAAAGACGTTGGCCTTGATCAGTTCAGTGATCAGCGATGTGCCCGAAAGCTTCATATTGCGGTAAGCGTTCTCCAGGTCTTCTTTGCTGATCGCTTTTTTGCGCAATAAAATATCGCCCAGTCGTGACTGACTCATGCTCTCTTCTCCATATCCGGCCAGCCTGGCAACAAGACGGGCGTACGACCCAGCTGATTTTCCACCCGGCGCAAACTGAGTAATGGATCAGGTGCGGTTTCAGTCTCGTGCCACCAGGTAAATGAGGCGATGCCCTGTGCGATCAGCATGGGTAAGCCATCGCAACATTGTCGATGCACCGCCTGCCGACAAAAGGCCGTATCACCATCAGGCCGATAAACAGCATCCATCGCCACGCCATGGCCGTCAATCGCAAAAGGAAAGCGATCTTCCGCATGCAGGCCGATACTGCTGCAGTTGATGCAAAGCTCCATATGCGCCGTACAGGCGGCAACAGCATCCGGTTGCCAGTCGATCACCTCACAGCTCATCGCCGGGTAACAGGTTTGCGCATGCTGTTGCAACTGCTCCGCCCGGGCCCGGGTTCTGTTGGTCAGCACCAGTTGTTGACACCCCATGTCTGCCAGCGCGTGAATGGCAGCGCGTGATGTTCCGCCAGCGCCAAAAATCATTGCCCGCTCAGCTGTTGCCTGCAAGCCCTGTAAGACGGCCTGAATCCCCAGATAGTCCGTATTACAACCCTGCCAGCCGGTGTCTGCCGGTTTAAGCGTGTTGACGGCGCCAATGATCCGGGCCGCTGCATCTGCCGCCACCTGCCGACAAGCTTCGGCCTTGTGGGGAATGGTCACGTTCAGGCCCTGAATACCACTGCTCCGCAGCCCGTGCAGCGCTGCTTCAAGGTTCTCCGGCGCAACAGGAAAGGGCACATAACAGGCATCCAGTCCACGCTGCATGATAAAATCATTTTGAAAAAGCGGCGACAGTGAATGCCGAACCGGCCAGCCGATGATGCCATAAATTGTCGTCGAGCCAACTATTCCCATAGCAGACAATTAAATATGCAATCTGCATTTTGTCAACCGGGGCCGACAGGCCTGCGGGGATATTCGGTCTGGCACCAGCCCGAAACTTGATTTTCACGGTGAAATCTGTAGTGCTGCGTTCCCTTGGCGGCGACCGTGCCCTGTGCTTTACACTGATGGTGAGCTGTGGTCGGGCGCTGCCTTATGTCGGACTCAGGAGAAATATATGCGAACAGGCGTGATTGGCGGCAGCGGACTGTATGCCATGGCAGGCGTGGAAGTGCTGGATGAATTGCATATGCAAACACCATGGGGCGAACCTTCCGATACCCTGACACTGGCACGAATCGGTGAACGCGAAGTGGTGTTTTTACCCCGGCATGGACGCAGCCACAGCATTCCGCCGCATCGGATTAATTATCGGGCGAATATTTACGCCATGAAGCTGGTCGGCGTATCACAGATTATTTCCATCTCTGCCGTCGGCTCCTTGCGTGAACATATTGCGCCGGGGGATTTTGTGCTGGTAGATCAGTTTGTTGACCGTACGCAGGCGCGGGCCTCGACGTTTTTTGAAGGGCCGGTTGTGGCGCATGTGTCGATGGCTGATCCGGTTTGCCCCTGTTTGCGCCGGCAATTACTGACAGCAGCGCATGCCTGCGATATTCGCGCCCATGATGGCGGCAATTACCTGGTGATGCAGGGACCACAGTTTTCTTCCCGCGCTGAATCACTGCTCTATCGTCAGTGGGGGATGGATGTTATCGGCATGACCAATATGCCGGAAGCCAAACTGGCCAGAGAAGCCGAAATCTGCTATAGCACGGTGGCCATGAGCACGGATTACGACTGCTGGCACGAAGAAGAAGCGGATGTTTCAGTAGCGGCTATTGTGGAAGTCATGCATGGCAATGTCAGCAAGGCACAGCGACTGCTGCAATATTTTTTCAGTCAGCCGCCGATGAGCCGGGACTGTGGCTGCCAGACAGCGCTGGATGCAGGTATTTTTGCTGACCTGACAGCGCAGGATGATGCCGCCCTGCGACCTGTTCGGGCGCTTCTGGAGCGCAAGCTGTGATGGGACGATGGTGTTGTATCCTGCTGCTGTGTTTGCAACTGACTGCCTGCATCTCGCCTGATGATCGTGAGGTGCTGAAAAAACGCTCGGATGCGCATTTTGATATCGGCGTGGATGCCCTGCGTTCCGGTAACCTGCCCAAGGCCTTTGATGAGCTGATGCTGGCTGACAAAATCTTGCCGCATCAGCCGCATATACTGGATACCCTGGGTAATGCCTGGCGCATGCGCGGCGACCTGGACAAGGCCGAGCAGTATTTCAAAAAGGCATTACGCTACGGCGACCAGCCATCAATCCACACCAATTATGCCAGTTTATTGTTGCAAATGGGGCGTTTTTCGGATGCCAGGGCAGAAATTTCCAAAACACTGAAAGATCCGCGCTATGCCAAACAGGATATTGCCTATATCATTCTCGGCGATTCCCTGATTGGAGAGGGGAAATTAGATGAAGGTATCCAGGCTTACCGGCGGGCGGGGAGAATCAATCCGCGCCAGCTACTCTCCCGCCTGAGGGAGGCGCGGGTGTATGCCAGTTCCGGTCGTTACTCCTTTGCTATTGCCTTGTATGAAACATTGCTGCGCGAACACCCTGACAACCGTGAGGCGGTCATGGGGCTGATGCCCTTGCTGCAACAGCAGGGGGATACGCAGCATATTCACAACTACCTTGTCAACCTGCGTAATTATACGCGGAACAAGGCGGACAAGGCATGGGCTGAGGAGCAACTGGCGAAACTGAACGGTGACGCTGGTACAAGGTTGAGTGATTGATGACAGAGAACCATGAGGAGCAGATCTCACGCGAAGCATTATTGCAGGCGTTGGGAGAACAATTGCGTGAAACACGCAAATTCAAAAAAATGTCGGTGGAGGAAGTGGCAACAACGCTGAAATTCAGTAATAACCAGGTGAAGGCACTGGAAGCGGGAGACTGGAGTCAGTTGCCGGATGATGTCTATGCGCTGGGCTTTTTGCGCCAGTATGCCCGTTTGTTGCGGCTGGATGTCAGCGATGAAATTGCGCAGCTAAAATCGGATATGACCTTGCGGCAGCCGTGGACGATTCCTGATCCGGCGGTAGCGCCGAGTCGTCGCTGGGCCTGGCTGGTATTGCTGCTGGCCATTGCCGGACTGGTATATGTCAATCTGTGGCAGGATGATACAGGGAAGTCTGGCGGTTCACCCGCTGTAACAGCGCCAGGCATCGAAAAACAGGCCCCTGCCGATGAAAAACAGGCCCCTGCCGATAAAACGCAGCAGGATACTGACGCAACAGCAGAAGCGGTGCAGAACAGTGAAACGCCTGCTGCAACAGCAGGGTCAGACACGGCTGCTGCCTCGGCAGATGAGAACGCAGCAGCGCCGCCAACAAAAGAGGAGCCTGCCACAACACCAGCGCCTGAAGCTGGCGCAGCAGATATGGCAGCCGCTGCAACGACTGCGGCAGAGCCTGGCAGGCATCAGTTACTGCTGGCTGCCAGTGGTGGCGATGTGTGGTTACAGGTTCACGCGGTGGATAGCCAGGGCAACAGGAAAAAACTGAAGGAAACACTGCTGCGTGATGGCCAGCAATTACTGCTGCAAAGCGATGCATCCACGCTGCTGCTGACGGCTGGCAATGCCATGGCACTGGGCGTAAGCATTGATGGCAGGGAGCGTTATACCGTCGGCAGCCTGGGCAGGAATGGCAAAGTACTGCGTGATTTCTCATTGCCGCTGGCAGCGGAATAGGCGCAGTTGATGGCCATTATGCAGCTTTCTCATGTGAGCTTTGAATACCCCGGCGTTCGCGCCCTGGATGATGTCAGCCTGACGATCCGGCAGGGTAGCATCAGCGCCCTGGTCGGGCCCAATGGTGCGGGAAAAAGCACATTGCTGCGTATTATGGCGGTATTGCAACAACCATTGACAGGGACGGTGTTGTTAAATGGTGAAGATGTTTTGGCGCAGCCACGTCAGGCTCACCGAAATATCGGCTTTTTACCTGATTTCTTTGGTCTTTACGATCAGTTGACGGTGGCACAGTGCCTGCGTTATGCGGCCATGGCACATAAAGTGGATGCCTCGCGTATTGAGCAGACCATCACAGAAACAGCGGCCTTGTTGCAATTGCAGGATCGTCTGCATCAGCGTGCCAGCACCTTGTCAAGAGGCTTGCGTCAGCGGCTGGCGATTGCACAGGCGATTGTTCATCGTCCGCCGTTGTTGTTGCTGGATGAACCGGCATCGGGGCTTGACCCTGAAGCACGCCATCATCTGGCTGAACTGTTTCTTGCGCTGCGTGATGAAGGGATGACGCTGCTTGTCTCATCCCATATTCTCAGCGAGCTTGATGCCTATTGCGATGACATGATTATTCTTCGTCAGGGTCAGATTATTGATCAGCAAAGGGTACGGCAGGCAACGACCATGACACGTCTGGAAGCGCGTACCCTGCCGCAGGGCACCAGACAGGCCATGGATTTTTTATGTCAGTACGACGGTGTGGATGAACTACAGCAACACGGCGATGTGCTGGCGTTTTTATTTACCGATGATGCACAGGCGCAACACAAACTGCTGGCTGCCATGCTGGCTGCCGATATTCCGCTGGTGGCTTTTGCCGCCCGGCAACGCAATATGCAGGAAGCCTATTTATCTGCCAGCAAGGACGTGGCCTGATGCTAAACCCCGAGTTTCTGCGCAATGTGTGGCTGGAGATGAGCTGGCATCGGCTGATTGGCCTGCCTGTGGTGATTGTGCTTGTTTGTCTGATGGCCTGGTTACCGGATTATGACCGCGACAAACTGGCCTTTATATCGTTTTCCATGGCAGTGCTGCCTGGCATCTGGGGCATGCATCTGGTCGCTGAATCGCTGCTTGGCGAACTGCGCGGCAACACCTGGCATGCGCAACGCATGTCTGCCTTGTCGGCATGGCAACTGGCCTGGGGCAAGCTGTTTGGCAGCACGCTGTTTGCCTGGTCAGGGGCTGGCTTATGCCTGCTGATTTATGCGGTTGCCAGCCCGCAGGCATGGGAAAGCGTGCTGGTAAAAGTGCTGCTGGCGGTGCTGGCCGGGCTGTTGATGCAAAGCGTGGTGCTGCTGCTTTGTCTGGTCTCCATGGGGCGGAACATGATCGGACGCTCTCAATCCTTTGCCTATATCCTGCTGACGCTGATTACCTTTGTGCCTGTTTTTATCAGCTTGTCCGAGAACTGGAAGAGCAGCGTGGACTGGTATGGCAGCAGTGT
>JALSZZ010000019.1 GCA_027075825.1 Mariprofundaceae bacterium
AATGTGGCATTGATGCGGCTATGATGAACCGTTATCCACACCAGTTTTCCGGTGGTCAGCGCCAACGCATTGGCATTGCTCGCGCGCTGGTGGTTGAACCGGATGTGCTGGTGCTGGATGAGCCGGTGTCGGCGCTCGATGTCTCCGTGCAGGCACAGATTCTCAATCTGCTGGCTACCTTGCAGCAAAGCCTGGGACTGGCCTATTTGTTTATTTCGCATGATTTATCGGTGGTGCGCCACATCAGTGATGAGGTGCTGGTGATGTTTGCCGGGCAGGTGGTGGAGCAAGGCCCGGCAGATGCCATCTTTACTTCACCCTGCCACCCTTACACAGCCAGCCTGCTCAAAGCCATGCCCTTGCAACATCCGTCACAACGCCAGCCGGTCAGTGATGTCAGCAGTAGCGAGGAAAAAACAGCAAGCAACGGCTGCCCTTTTCGCTACCGTTGCCATCAGGCCAGGGAAGATTGCCTGCAAGTCTCCATCCCCCTGCAAAGAATTCAGCAACAACACTGCCGCTGCCTGCATCCGCTGTGAGACCGCCACATGCTGCTGGCTGTTCAGGCCGTTTGCATGCAGAGTTCGCCGGAGGGGAGCTTGCTATGAATACTTGGCAAACAAGCACTGACTGATCCATGCGCTGGACGATTTCCAATCAACTAACGGTTGGCCGCATGATGTTAATTCCATTATTGTTTCTGGCCTTCGAATTTTTACCATCGCCCTGGGGCTATTATGCTTCTGCCGGGATTTTTGCGCTGGCCGCTGCCACGGACTGGCTGGATGGTTACCTGGCGCGCAAACGCGGTGAAGTCACGTCGTTTGGTCGCTTTCTGGATCCGGTGGCAGATAAACTGCTGGTGGCCACCTCGCTGGTCGTACTGGTGGAAGCCTCGCTGGTACCGGGTGTGCTGGCCGCCATTATTATTGGCCGGGAAATCCTGATCGGTGCATTACGCGAATGGCTGGCTGAACAATCGCATATTGTGCATGTCTCCATGATGGGGAAGTGGAAAACAGCCGTGCAAATGCTGGCTATTGTGGCGCTGCTCTGGCATCAGCCTGTTGCCTCCCTGCCTGTGCACAGCATTGGCATTGGCTTGCTGTGGCTTGCTGCGGTTCTTACATTATGGTCAGGTTATCGCTATTTACGGGCCGCCTGGCCAAAGCTGATCTGAGGTGGGAAAAGATGATCAAAATTTTAAGCGGATTATTATTGAGCAGCCTGCTGCTTGCCTGCTCGCCAACGTCGAATACACCTGAGCAGGTATCGACACCGCCTGCGGCAACAACTGCTGGCAGCCAGCCTGCCGCACTGCCAGCCAATGCCGTGGCGCGCATTGGCGATGATGTGATTACGGAAGCGGACATTGACCGTGAATTTCTGCGTATGCCGGAACGTGTACGCAAACTCAAAGATCAGCCTGCCATGCGCAAAAACCTTCTCAACAATATTATCACCCGCCGCATACTGGAGGCAGAAGCAAAACGGCAGGGAATTGCTGATGACCCGAAAATCCGGGCGCGCATCGAGCAAACAACCTCCACGATTATTATTCAGGCGCTCAATCAGCGTATGCGCGAACAACAAAAGCCAACAGAGCAGGAACTACGCAGCTATTACGAGGCACACCAGAAAAACTATCGCCTGCCCGGCACCTGGAGAGTTCGCCATATCCTGCTGGATAATGAAGCAGATGCCAAAGCTGTACTTAAACGCCTGCAGCAAGGGGAGGATTTTGCTGTACTGGCGAAAGCATTGTCAAAAGATGCCTCCAGCCGCGATCGTGGTGGCGAATTGCCAGCCCTGCGTCAGGGGCAAATGGGCCCGGCGTTTGATCAGGCGTTGATGGCGCTGGATGCGGCGCATCCCATATCCGGCGTGGTGCATTCACGCATGGGGTATCATGTGATTCAATGGCTATCGACGCAGCCTGCCCGTATTCGCAGTTTTGAAGAAGTGCGTCCGCAGTTGACAATGCAGTTGCAACAGCAACGCTTCCGCGAATGGGTTGAGCAAACCAGGGCGGCGGCAAAGGCAGAAATTCTCAAGCCTGCCTATCGCCTGCCTGACGTTCGTTCGCCAGCACACAACCCTGGCCAACCGATGTGAACAGGAGAGTCATATGAGCAAGCATCAGACAAATCCACGCGCTGAAATTGATCAGAACCTCGCAGCCCGCTGGAGTACCCGCGCCTTTGACCCCCGCCAGGCTGTTAGCCGGGAAGAATTATTATCCTGTCTTGAAGCTGCCCGGTGGGCGCCTAGCTGCTTTGGTGACGAGCCGTGGCGCTTTATCGTGGCCGACCGTTTTTCTGACAACGAACTGGACAACTGGAAAAACATTCTGGATACCCTGAGCCAGAAGAACCGGGCATGGGCACAGCATGCCCCCGTGCTGATCATTGCATGCGCCTGCCAGCAATTCAGGCAGACGGACAGGCCCAACCGCTGGGCAGAGTATGATACCGGGCAGGCTGTGCTGTCACTGTGTCTGCAGGCAACAGCGCTGGGTCTGGCCACGCATCAGATGGGTGGTTTTGATGAAGAAATGGTGCGAGGCCACTGGGGATTACCAAAATATATTCAGCCGATGAGCGTTATTGCCCTTGGCCATTATGGTGATGACAGCATTCTCAGCGATGAGGAGCGTGAGCTTGAGCATCAGGCCCGAATACGTCGCCCCATGCATGAAACAGTATTTTCCAATCGCTGGAAAAAACCCTATTTCCGCAAGGATGATTAGTTTCCGCAAGGATGATTAGTCTCCCCAAACACGGAGATTTTTGCGCCGGATGCTGAAACAAGACCCTTCGGGGCCAGAGACCCCTCCTGCAGGGGTACTCGCGCCGCAGAAACCCCTCCAGACCGCGAACCACGAGATCCCGAATGCAGGAGCGGTCTCCAGACCGCGAATCACGAGACTCCGAATGCAATACCAGTAAAAATAACACCGCAAGCTTGCCGTCAGGTTGACAACAGATTCGTACTCCCGAATGTAAACTTCTTCATAGTCCGCCACAAACGCCCGACAAAGACATTATCCGCCCGCCGACCCTTGCCATCCATGCTGATCTGAATGCTGTGATCATGCAATGTTTTGGTGAATGCCTCGCTGATGTACTGTGATCCCTGATGAATATATCTGGCTTACTGAATATATCTGGCTTACCACACAGTCGGATGGCTTGTTTCAGGCTAAAGAGGAATCTGGTTTGCTTGAGTTATTGCAGACGATTACGAAAAGCTGGCTGTCCAACAGCAATGCACCACGCTGGATTAAGCAACTTAAAAAACACAAGCTGATTTCTCAGACAGCCTGAGGAGTCTGTCGGACTTTGGCAAATCTGCTGCGAAAAACCGGATATTGGCCAAATCTTCGCCCTGTTTTTGTTAAATAGCGCTGCTACTTACCGCCAACAGGTCGTAAATTTGGCTCAATCCCACTATTTCTCGTGACGATTGCCAAAGTCCGACAGACTCCTGAGAGTGAAAATCAGTTTTTTAAACAACCTTCATTGGCTGGGGGGGGGGAGGTGTGCCCGGAATATGGAACATTTCATGTTAACAATTTACGGCTATAGTGTTTGCAATTCGGTGGAGGTGTATGATGGACAGATATATTTTGATTGTTGAGGATGAACAACGACTTGCCACGCTGCTTGGTGAGTATTTACAACAGGCAGGGTTCTCAACCTCATGGCTGCAATCGGGTGAGAGTGTTGTATCACGGGTACGCGAACGTGCCCCTCAGATGGTACTGCTTGATTTGATGTTACCCGGCAAGGATGGATTAACGATTTGCCGGGAAATTCGTCAGTTCAGTCAGCTTCCCATCATGATGATTACAGCACGGGTGGAAGAAATTGACCGGCTACTGGGACTTGAACTGGGTGCGGATGATTATATTTGCAAACCCTTCAGCCCCCGTGAGGTGGTCGCCCGGGTCAAGGCCGTACTGCGCAGAGGGCAGCAAATAAAAGAACAGGAAGAAACGCCTCTGTTACAGCTTGATCAGGCTGCCTGCACAGCCTCACTGGCGGGTCAGCAGCTTGAGCTGACTGCCGTCGAGTTCCGTTTATTAAGCGCCCTGGCCGCGCAGCCGGGACGGATTTTCTCGCGAGATCAGCTGATGAGCCATATCTACCGAGATCAGCGCATTGTCTGCGACCGCACCATTGACAGTCATATCAAAAAGCTGCGCAAAAAACTCGCAGATGCAGCCCCTGATCTGGAGATGATCCATTCGGTGTACGGTGTTGGTTACAAACTGGAGCGCTGATGACCCAACAGTTCCCGCCTGCCTCGCTGTCTCGCGACGACTTGCCAACAAGGTGTCGCTATGCAACTGTTCAGCACGGATGTATAATATAAAAGAATAAGGAGAAAATGTTGAAGAAGATTTGCAGGATGGGATGGCTGAGCGTCATGCTATGGCTGAGTATGAGTTATAATGCCATGGCCGATTCTGAAGTGGTCACGCAGATGACGCTAACAGACAATGCATGCGACTGGTACAAACAACAGGATGCGGCGCTCAACCAGACCTGGCAGCGCTTGCTGGCAGCGTATGCGCATGAAAAAATTCAGCAAAAAAGACTTCGCCGGGCACAACGGGCGTGGCTGCGCTTTCGCAATGCCGAGCTGGCGCTGACAGTACCGACGGAGCACAGAAAGGGCAGCGTGGTGGCCATGTGTCGCTGCATGAAAGCAGGCCGGATGACAGCAGAACGCCAGTCGCAGCTGGCAGCCTTGCTCGCCCCTGAAGAAGGTGATGTCTGCTCGACCGCCGCAGTCAACTCAGCAGCGACAGATGAGCCTGCCGGATAAGAACGTTCGGCAGCACTGACAGTTTAAGCCGCCTGTACTGCCGAATGTTACGCTGCTTTTTCTACTTTGTTGGAACGCAGGCAACTGGTGCAAACCCTGGCACGCGTTACCTTGCCGTTAATGATCGCACGCACAGACTTCAGATTAGGAAGAAAGCGACGGCGGGTCGTGTTGTGGGCATGACTGACATTGTTGCCGCTCATGGGGCCTTTACCACAAATATCACATCGTTTAGCCATGATGAAACCTCCGGGAATTCAAGCCCAAAAGGGCAAAGGGCGCCGCATGGTAGTTAATAATACGCTGTTGACAAGCAGAAGTTTTCGCTAACGCAGACAAACCTCTGAATCCACTCCCTGATCGCAACGCTTGCAGGCAGCAGCAACACATACGTTGCAACTGTCAACGATTCATGCGTTCGAAGAATTCCGCGTTGTTTTTGCAGGGCGCGAGTTTACTGAGCAAAAACTCCATGGCATCTACGGCATTCATTGGAGAAAGAATCTTCCGCAGCACCCAGGTGCGTTGCAGAATATCCCGGTCAACCAGCAACTCTTCCTTGCGCGTGCCTGATGGCGCAATATCAATGGCCGGGAAGACACGTTTATCCACCAGTTTGCGGTTCAGGTTGATTTCCATATTGCCGGTGCCTTTGAATTCTTCAAAGATGACTTCATCCATTTTGCTACCAGTATCGACCAGCGCCGTCGCAATAATGGTTAAGGAGCCACCACCTTCGATATTGCGGGCGGCACCAAAAAAGCGTTTAGGTCGATGCAGGGCGTTGGCATCCACGCCACCAGTAAGAATTTTGCCCGATGAAGGCGCAACGGTGTTATAGGCGCGGGCCAGACGGGTAATTGAGTCCAGCAGAATCACCACATCACGACCATGCTCGACCATGCGCTTGGCACGGGCAATGACCATTTCAGCGACCTGCACATGGCGTTGCGCCGGTTCATCAAAGGTAGAGGAAATCACTTCACCCTTAA
>JALSZZ010000020.1 GCA_027075825.1 Mariprofundaceae bacterium
GGTCTTAAGCAAGACTTATTGTGCAGGCAACGCTGGCAGATAATCGTTACCACTACCACGGTACCGCTATACCCCCCCGGATTTTGATCCGGAACTGCAGTAACAACAGAAAATAGCAGAAGCCACCAGAAAAGAACTGTTCTGCAAACAGGGTGCGCTGTTGGTTACGCCCAGAGCTGTTTCTTTCTTCCGATCTGTGATATTGAAATTGTTGCTTGCAATAATTAGTGTTCAGTATATACTGCACGCTATGAATGCATTTGGCGATTATCTCAGAGAACGGCGCATGGCCTTGCAGCAGACCAGGGGCAAGGCGTATTCCCTGCGACAGGTGGCCGGGCGAATTGGTATGCAGCCTTCTTATCTGAGCAGAATCGAACGGGGAACGGATATTCCTCCATCAGAAGACAAGCTGGTGGGGCTGGCCAGGGAACTGGAGCTTGATCCCGATGTCGTGCTGGCCATGGCTGGCAAAGTCTCATCGGATCTGCAGGCGATTATCCGTAAACGGCCACAGTTGTTTTCTGATCTGATTCGTCAACTGAAGGATGTGCCTGATGAGGCCGTACTGAAAGTCGTGCGCGAAGTGCGCGACGGGGAGTGGTGATATGATTGAATTACATGATGACAGTTTGAGCATCAGTTTCCCGGATGTGCATCCGGATGCCCGCTGCACAATTGATTTTATACGCACGCTGCGCATCCCTGATGACGGACGTGAATATCCGTTACCAGCCGGACTGGGATCGTTTCCCTTAAGTCATATCGAAGATTTCAGTGAGCGTATTCCCGATGTCTGGAACAAACGCGGCGGAGTACTGATGCCCATGTATCAGGCTGAAGCGCTCTGGTTGAATTTTTGCGGCAATTATCCGATGGCAATCAAGGTGGCGGCAGGCAAGATCAATGCCGTGACAGGCAAGGCATGGACGAATGCGCTGGTTGCCGGGCCACAGGATTACCTTGTGCTGCCTGATCAGCCCTGGCTGGACGGTTATGCTGTGGCGAAAGGTTTGATCCGTCAGTTTGTCGCCATGCCGCTTGGCGATGGCTATTCGGCTGAGGAACAGATTACCGGCAAGGCCGAATTCGGTGGATTGCAGATCATCGCATATCCGATGAAGCGTGAAATCTATGAAAAGACGACACAAATTGAAAAATTTATTTTTCCATCATGGTTGCAAGCACCTCTTGAATTATGTGAAAGTCCGTCGATGGGGCTTGCCGCAGGCGGTCTGATGCGTCAGGAAATCTGTGAAGATGAATACGGCATTGATGCCTGGGACAGAAAACATTCCTCACGTTGCTTTATTCATCTGGTCAACAGCGAGGCCTATGCCGTCATTACCGGTCAAAAGCCACCGCATCCACCCATGACCAGGCAGATGTATGAACGCCACGGCATTCCCTGGTTCGATTACTACAATGAGCAGAATGCGCTTAGTGGCAGTGATATTCTTGCCGGTCTGGATAGCGTATCACAGGTGGCCGACAAGAAAGGGGAGAAACTCCAGGATAATGATCCTGTCCATATCGGAACGGTGAAGGTCATAAAAGGCAAATCCGCACATACCGTCTCTGAAGGTGGCCAGGAGTCTGTCGGACTTTGACAAATCTACTGTGAAAAACCGGATATTGGCCAAATATTCGCCCTGTTTTTGTTAAATAGCGCTGCTATTCGCCGCCAACAGGTCGTAAATTTGGCCAATATCCGCTATTTCTCGTGACAATTGCCAAAGTCCGACAGACTCCTGGTAGAAAAAATCTTTTCATGCAGAAAATATTGAGTATATAAATATTCCTGCAATAAGCACATAGAATGCATATTGCACTATATCCCCTAAGGAAATAATTCTATGCCTTACAAGTTCTTCCCAATGTGTATCGCACCATGCTCCGGTTGTTGGAAGCCTTGGGTGTGCTTTCATATGTCCAGGTTTTCCACATACTTCACATAACCCACAATAGCCTACCGGGATATCCTTCATTTCTTCCGCTATTTTCGGGTTAGATTCCCTTTCTTTACAATAACATCCCATACTTATTACCACCAGCTAACGACCAGGCTGTACGGTGCAAACGGAGTGCAGCGTAGTTTGCGTCCGAACAAGCGCCTTATTATACGTTTTTTGCGGTAGATTTAAGAGCTGCAATTAAGCCTCCGATCTTTGACTCCTGAACTTGTGCCTTTAATACATTGTCAATGGCCAGCGAAACTGAGCCACTTCAGGGCTGTTCTCAGCCCCCTGTTTTGGCTTTCAAACGGTAGCTTTCACCTCCCATCATGAAGATATGCGAGTGGTGGATAATACGATCCACCACTGGCACCGCGACGTTGTCATCAAGGAAGAATTCGCCCCGGTTGGTGAAGTCCTTGTTGGTGGTAATGATCAACGAACGGTATTCGTACATGGCGTTCCTTCGCTTTGTAGATACTGCTTCATATGCATTAGCGGATCATTGGCATTCAGAGAGCTGTTCTTCGGAGTGCTCCAGGCGTTCGCTCAACGGTGGATGATGTGGCTGTCGTCCGTGTGCAATCAATGACTGAATACTCTTCGCCCGGCAAGCCTTGACGTTGTTTTCGCTGAAGTAACCTGTATCGGCTACGATGGTTTCCACTTCGCCCAACTGTTCGGGAAGGGAATAACCCCATCTCATGGTCAACATACAATATCTGCACAAACAAGCCCTCAAGCACGGGAAGAAAGCGGCAGCGAAAGATGGCAATGCTGTCGTGATCGGGATGCTCATTCCCACAGATATAACGAAAGGCCACCGAATCGTGCGATGCCCTCTCAAGCTTACGGCTCGAAAACACGCCCGTCGCATAGCCATAAAACAACAGAACTATCAGAAGCTTCGGGTGCCACGGGTCACTGCCCCGACCCGAGCAGGCTCGTTCAATCTCTGAGGTATCAAGCTGATTCACCACATCAACGACAAACCGGGCAAGGTGACTCTCGGGCAGCCACTCGTCTGGCGGCGGCAACAAATATGGCGTACTGCGATTAATTGAACGAAATCTCACTGACATAAATCAGTCTCCCATATGACAGAAAAACTATATCAGCATTGCTGGTAAAGGAAAGTCCGACATACTCCTGGACACAGCGTATGGAGACCGCTCCTGCGATGGGTGCGACTCCCCTGCAGGAGGGGTCTCCCGGCCCCGAACGCATGGGGCGGAACGATTCGCGGTCTGGAGACCGCTCCTACAACGTATGCGATTCCCCTGTAGGAGGGATCTCTCGGCCCCGAATGCATGAGGTGGAACGATTCGCGGTCTGGAGACCGCTCCTACAACGTATGCGATTCTCCTGTAGGAGGGGTCTCCCGGCCCCGAACGCATGAGGCGGAACGATTCGCGGTTTGGAGACCGCTCCTGCAGCGTATGCGATTCCCCTGTAGGAGGGGCCTCCCGGCCCCGAACACATGAGGCGGAACCATTCGCGGTCTGGAGACCGCTCCTGCAGCGTATGCGATTCCCCTGTAGGAGGGGCCTCCCGGCCCCGAATGTATGAGGTGGAACCATTCGCGGTCTGGAGGCCGCTCCTGCAGCGTATGCGATTCCCCTGTAGGAGGGGTCTCCCGGCCCCGAAAGTATGCGGTGGAACCATTCGCGGTCTGGAAACCGCTCCTGCAGGGAGTGTGGTTTCTCCTGCAGGAGGGGTCTCCCGGCCCCGAATGTATGAGGTGGAACGATTCGCGGTCTGGAGACCGCTCCTGCAGCGTATGCGATTCTCCTGTAGGAGGGGCCTCCCGGCTCCGAACGCATGAGGCGGAACGATTCGCGGTCTGGAAACCGCTCCTGCAGGGGGTGTGGTTTCTCCTGTAGGAGGGGCCTCCCGGCCCCGAAGGTATGGGATGGCATCTGTTCGCGGTCTGGAGATTACTCCGGCGATGCCTGTGATTCCCTGAACTTCATTGCATTTACGATTGCAGCGGCTACAGGGGCTGCGCCGCTGCTGCCGTGACCGCCATGTTCGACCAGTATGGCAAAAGCGATTCGCGGATGATCGTATGGTGCGTAGCCCATAAACCAGGCGTGATCCTTGTGCTGTGTTTTCACGCCTTTGTCCGTATAACGCGCCTGCGTTTGCGACATGGCGACTACCTGCGCCGTTCCTGTTTTGCCAGCGATGGGGTATCTGGCATCATGCACATAACGGTAAGCCGTACCGCCGGGGGTATTGGCGACATCAAACATGGCCTGGCGAATACGTGCCAGTTGTGCTGCCGGAAGTTCTACCTGACGTAACACATGAGGCTTTGCCGCCGCCAGGACATGTGGCTCCAGCACCTGTCCACCATTGGCCAGGGCCGCAGCAAAACGCGCTACCTGCAGTGGCGTTGCTGTCACCAGCCCCTGACCGATAGCCGTAATCATGGTTTCCCCCTGAAACCAGCGGCGTTTCCTGCCACGATATACATGATAATCCGGGTCTGGCAGGTGGCCTCTGGCTTCAGGTGACAGCCTGATATGGGTGCGCTCACCAAACCCCCAGCGTCTGGCTTCTGTGATCAGCGCTTTCATGCCGGTTTGCTCTGCCAGTTCGTAAAAATACACATCGCAGGAATGCATGAGCGCATCATGCATATCCACCGGGCCATGCCCCGTTCGTTTCCAGCAGCGCAGCTTGCGGTCATGAAGCTGAATCATGCCGTGGCACACGGTGCGTTGATGGACAAGTGGCGCATGAACGCGCATGCCAGCCATGGCACTGACCATTTTCCAGGTTGAACCAGGAGGATAGGTTGCCTGAATAGCCCGGTTAAGCAGTGGTTTTTGCGGGTCATGCAACCAGCTGTTCCACTGCTTGCCCGAAACGCCGCCGATAAATGCATTGGTGTCATAACCCGGCGTACTGAGCAACACCCTGATGGCACCGCTATGCACATCCATCACCACCACGCTGCCAGTGCGTCCGGCCAGGGCCGTGGCAGCCGCTTGCTGTAAATCCACATCCAGCGATAATCGCAGGGTTTCGCCTGTTTTGGGAGGAATGGTGTGCAGAATGGCGACCCTGCGGCCATAAGCATTCACTTCTTCCTGCTGACTGCCTGGCGTACCATGCAGCCGGGCCTCAAATTCACGCTCCAGGCCACTGCGCCCGACGTACTCGTCCGGCAAATACCCCCGCGCCAGATCATCCTTGCGCACTTTGGCCAGATAACCAATCGCATGCGCCATCAGTTCGCCATAGGGATAGACCCGATGAGTGGCAGCCTGCACATCAAGCCCGGCATAATGATGCAGGCGGGCCACCAGCCAGGCTACCTGATGCCATTGCAGGCGTTCATCCAGTACCAGGGGTCTGTCTTTGCGGGCGTGGCGGATCTTGCGTTCAATACGGGCCAATTTGCGTCTGCTCCAGGGCATATTGGCATTCAGCATGCGCAGGGTGCCTTCCATATCCTGCACGCGCTCGGGGATCATGACCAACTGGTAGGAAATCGCATTGGCAGCCAGTTTTTTGCCATGACGATCAACAATTTCACCACGCACTGGCAGCACAGGCACCACATTGATGCGATTGTTTTCCGCCTGCAGGCGCAGCCCTTCATGCTGCACCCATTGCAGGTTAATCATGCGCAGCAACAAACCAGTGATCAGCACCGCCGCCAACAGGTAGAACAGCAGCAGGCGAAAATCAAAGCGCTTGCGCAACTCATAGGGATTCAGCTGATGATATGCCATGCCTTCAGGGCGTTAGCCGAGCCACCTCCGGGCGTTGTAAAACATTTGCATCCACGGCCCGTCTTCACCTTGCCAACTGCTATCCAGCCAGGAATACTGAATGCTGCGAA
>JALSZZ010000021.1 GCA_027075825.1 Mariprofundaceae bacterium
CAGAATTTACCACATAGTCCTGCTCCAGCAGGCAGCTTTCAGCATAGAACTTGTTGAGCTGACCGGTCACGATTTTTTCAACAATATTGGCTGGTTTACCACTGGCCAGCGCACGCTCGCTTAATACAGCTTTTTCACGTTCAACAGCATCGGCTGGCATATCCTCGCGTGAAACACACAGGGGGTTCACTGCTGCAACATGCATGGCGATACCACGGGCGACTTCCTTCAGCGCATCCGTTGCTTCACCCGCCAGTGCCACCAATACGCCAATGCGTCCGCCACCATGGACATAAGAGGCGACAACATCCCCCTCAACCAGGGCAAAACGGCGGATATTCATGTTCTCACCGATCGTTGCGATACGACGAGCCAGGGCTTCCGCCACCGTACCTTCTTCACCGGGGAAGGCGAGGGCCTTCAGGGCTTCAACATCAGCAGGCTTTTCAGCCAGCACAAGCTGTCCAAGCGTAGCGACAAAATCATTGAACTGGTCATTTTTACTGACGAAATCAGTTTCAGCATTGACTTCCAGCAGCATGCCGCTGCCGCCTTCAACCAGCGCCGTCACACTGCCTTCGGCGGCAACACGACCAGCTTTTTTGGAAGCTGCGGCCAGCCCTTTCTTGCGCAGAAAGTCCACTGCCGCATCCATATCGCCATCCGTAGCAGACAACGCCTTTTTGCAGTCCATCATACCTGCGCCACTCATTTCGCGCAGTTTTTTTACATCAGCAGCCGTAATCGAGGCCATGATTCCCCCATCTCTGGAATAATAGTTTGTATTTAACGAAGGGCGGCGCAATGGCCGCCCGGATAATTATTCAGCAGCAGCTTCGCTAACCGGCGCGGCAGCCTCTGCTTCATCGCCAGCTTCCACAACTTCACCCATGGCTTCGACAAAATCCTCACCATCTTCAGCATTTTCCAGGTTCCAGCTTTCAACGCCTTCAAGCACGGCTGTTGCCGTCTTGTTGCAAAACAGACGAACAGCGCGAATCGCATCATCATTGCCTGGAATAATGTAATCAATATCGCTGGGATCACAGTTACTATCGACCACAGCAACCACAGGAATACCGAGCTTTTTGGCTTCGCTTACAGCCAGTTCTTCTTTTTTGACATCAATGACAAACAAACAGTCCGGCAAGTGCAGCATATCCTTGATGCCGCCAAGCGAACGCTCCAGTTTGTCCAGATCACGCTGCATATTCAGCGCTTCTTTCTTGGTCATCAGATCAAACACGCCTTCTTCTTTCTGGCGTTGCAGATCCTTCATTTTACGGACGGACTTCTGAACTGTAGAAAAATTGGTCAGCATGCCGCCTAACCAGCGGTGATTCACATAAAACTGACCAGCGCGTGAAGCTTCTTCACGAATGGCATCGGCAGCCTGGCGCTTGGTGCCAACAAAAAGGATGCGGCCACCGGCGGCTGCCAGTTCGCGTGTGAAATGATAAGCCTCATTCGCCATCCGCAGGGTTTTTTGCAGATCAATAATATGAATGCCATTGCGCTGACCAAAGATATAAGGCTTCATCTTCGGGTTCCAGCGACGGGTCTGATGACCAAAATGTACACCTGCTTCCAGCAGTTGCTTCATGGTATAATTCGACATATGTACTCCAGTTTATCTTTAACGGCATCAGCCGACCTCCGCCGCCAGAACATCCGTAACAAGGATGCAACCTGAATTATGGCAGCGTGCGAAGTGGCGCGCTTTCTAGCAATATCGTACAATTTTGCAACCAGCGAGATCAGGGGTCAGGGGGCTGCCAGGGCATATGTTGGTAGGGGCGTGCTTCAGCCGATGTAAGGTAAGGGTATTTGATAATATCAAAATATGGCGAGTAATCAAAATCTCTGGGCGTGAACAAACGCGCATTGCGGGGGCGGATTTTCATATCTGCCGGGTCGCCGTCGAACTCCGGCAGAATGGGGAATTGCACGGCAGCAAAAGCCTCGGCAATCAGTGTGGAACAGACCGTGCGGACTTCACTGCCGGCATCATGGGCAAACAGACTTGAGTGCCAGCGGCGGGGCAATAGCGCAAAAGGCAGCATCAGACGCGCCAGATCAAACATCTGACGCATATCATAGCCCATGCCCAGGCGGGCGATGGCATAACTGATCACTTGCTGAATATCACCGACAGCCAGTCCTCTGGGACGGCAAATGCGAAGATGATAACCTTCATATGCCCGCAGCGGCGTGACAATAACCCCCTGACCAAGCACCGCTTCAAGCACCACAGGCTGATGTTTACATTCATCCGGCAGATATTGCAGCAGCAATTCGCGACTGTGAGGGTTGCTGACATCATCAACACGGCCAAGATAAAGCGCGCTGTGCGTCCAGATACTGCGCGTAACGGTCTGAATAACCCGGCCAATGCGCGTTCTGCCCTCGACCAGCAGTACATCAGCCGGGCGAATCTCGAAACAAAGGCGTTCAAAATCACACATCGGCCACCCTGCCGGTTCATCAAGCTCCTGGTTCAGCCAGTTGGTCATGTGTTGCAATAGCCATGCTTTCATGATATCGGTTCATCCCCCTGCATCCCGAACAATAGACCGCGCTGCCCTGATTACCATTATACTGTGGTGGAAACATCATATCAGCCATGGCAGTATGCGGCGCATAGTGTGTTGGGGAAAAGTCCCGGAGGAAATCATGGAACTTAAACTGGATGTCGAGGAAGAAGAAAAACCAACCGCTTCCCCTGAAGACATAGATGAAGATGTTGAAGGGCTCGAGGATGTTCCGGAAGAAGAAACAGAGGATACCCGGCGCCGGGATGAGTTATTGCAGGCGGCGGCCTTCGAACTGGAGCAACAGCTACAAATCTCGACAACAGACATCAACGAAGAAAAAGCCAGCCGACTGATGGATTTGCTGCGTGTGCAGTTCATGGATATTATGAAGTCCCTGGATGCATTGCGGCTTAACCGCGATCGATTGCAGATTGATATGCAGTCCGAGCGCGTGCGCCAGTGGCTGGGCAGCCTGAATCGCAGCACCTTCGTACCGCTCTCATTTCGCATCAAGTATTTGCGCATGCTGGAGGATTATGTTGATCTGATCGCCCGCGACATGGGTTCGCTGATCATGCGCGCTTACAAAATCGGCATTGTCCTCATCCGCAACAAGGCGCGCAAAAAACCGGCACTCTATGCCAGCATGGTATATGTTACCGGTATTGCCGTTCATCTTTCCATTCAGTCACTGAAGCGGGACTACAGCCACCACCTGCCACCATCACCGCTGGATGTACGCCAGACCTTTGAAATGGCCCGCCTGGGACTGACCATCGCCCGCACGGTGGATAAAGAGCAATGCAAAAAGGATGTTGAACGCATTCAGCAGGCGATGATTGAATACGAAATTCTTCGCCGGGTTGATATTTTCCGCTTAACGCCCAAAGAACGCGATGTGTTTTACAAGCGTTTGCCGGAGTTCAGCCAGTATGCGCGTATTCAGTTTGTACGTGCCGGTGACCCGGTGATGAACACCAAAGGCAAAAAAGCCTGGCTGGTTTCGCGCCTTGATCAGCCACACATGAAACCTCGTCAGTCTTCGCGGCTCTCTGGTATTGAGGGCTATAACGTATTTCTCATCGAGGGCGACAGGCTGATCAAACGGGTATCTGAACTGATCAGCTACTCACCCACCAAAGACGGAAAAAGCAAGGAAAAATCAGAAAAAGAGATCCACCTTGAACATGTGTATGCGGAGTTATTGCTGTGCAGTCAGTTACTGCTGCGCTCATTCAAGAAAACACCGCGTGCTGAACGCCAGTTGCTGAAAGACAAGGGCAAGAACCTTTATGCCCGCAAGGCGCTGGTATTAAGCGAAGAATTCTACGTCAAGGATCCTTACGAATATTTCAATATCTGGAAGGTGATTGATCTTTCGCAACAAGGCATCTGCCTGGAAGCCAGGCAGGAGCCTTTTCCCGTTGCTTCACTGGTAGAAATCAGATTTTCGGCAAACTCTTCGCGTTATGGCATTGTTCGCTGGTATCGCAACACCCTGCAAGGGGTGGTACAGTGCGGCATCGAATTTGCCCCTGCCAAGCTCTTCCCGGCGAAAGTTGGCCTGCTGAGCAGCTCTACCGCCGAATCCACCTGGCTGGCGCTGCTGGAAAAAGTTCCTTCCGGCTGGAACGTCTGGATTGGCGACTGGACAGGAACACCCGTGCAAATGACGGTGGCCATCAAGCGTAAAGGACAAAACAGAATTATTTGCGTGATCGTACCGGAAGGCACTGTCGGCGATAATTTCGCCATTTTCAGAATCGCCAAGGTGATGTCGGAAGAAGAATACCACATGGTCAGCGTCGAAGAAGCCAGAAAAGCCAGGGAGAAAAAACTGCGCGAACAGCAGGATTGAGGCAGTTTTTGACCGCCAGATATTGCCTTACGCAGATCAAAGGGACTGGCATTTACCAGGCCGACACAAGATCTTCCTCCTGCGCAACTCTCGCATGACTTGTTTTCTATAGCGGCCCCGAAAAATCGACAGTCATTTAAGGTGGAGTTTGGGTATGCTTCTGTGCTATAACCCTTTAAGCACGGAAAACAGCGTGTTTTTTAATGAAAATAAGCAGGATATTCCCGTCTGATTTGTGTTTGAGCATGGGTATTCCCACGCACTTATTGATACTCAAATGCCTGGGTGATTGACAGAACAAACTAGTCTGACTAGTCTGTTCTGTTGTAGGAGGCTATCATGACAAGTTGGCAATTACAGGATGCAAAAGCACGATTAAGCGAGGTGATTAAATCTGCGAAAACAGAAGGCCCACAAGAGGTGACTATTCGCGGGCAGCCTTCGGCGGTAATTCTTTCAATGGAAGCTTATGAGACTATGAAAAAGCAACGCCCGGATTTTGTCTCTTTGATGCGAAATTCGCCATTGGCAGGTGAAGATATGCATATTGAACGTTCGACATCTTTGGCTCGTGATATTGAATTATGAGTTATTTGCTCGATACCAATGTATTATCTGAATTGGTACGCCCCAAACCGAATGATGCGGTATTGGCATGGTTCGCGAATGTGCCTGATGAAAGTTTGTATATCAGTGTGTTGACTCTTGGTGAAATTCGTAAAGGTGTCGAGAGTGTGCCCGATGCTAAGCGTAAAGAGAGATTAAGAGTCTGGCTTGAACATACCCTGCCAGAGTGGTTTGGAAGCCGCCTGCTGTCTGTTGATGTGAGTGTGGCAGAAAAGTGGGGCAGGTTGCAAGCTGATGCACAAAGACCCGTGCCAGCGATAGACAGCCTGCTTGCCGCCACCGCATTGCACCATGAACTACGAATGGTGACAAGAAATGCCAAAGATTTTGGTTATGCGGGGCTTGAAGCTATTAACCCTTGGACCAATACCTTCGCCAAAACTCCCTCTTTCAGGCGCTGTTGATGCTAATTTTTGCCGATATTTTGTCGATAATCTGCTGAATAAAAATATCTTTGGGGTTTCGCTCACATAATTTTAAAGCCTCAATCACCTGGATCACCTGTTTCCGCGCCAAAAACCAGACTTTAAGATCGTGCACGCTCTGGCCGGTCGCGCCACCATTTTTCGCAATCAGAGTACGACTGACATTCACCATAAAAAAGGCAAAACTGGCGCTGTTGCGAACCCGTTGCTCAGTAAGCGTCAAACCAACCTCATCTACCGCTTTCCGATATAAGCCACAGCATTCGCCGCATCGTAACTGATGGGAGGTGAAGATGTCGATATTGGCTATTCCTGAAGGTAATGCGGAGCGTGAAGCG
>JALSZZ010000022.1 GCA_027075825.1 Mariprofundaceae bacterium
GTTCATTGCTTAACCCATCCCTGTTCGCCATTGCCTGTGATGCCTATAGTAACACATGGATTGGCCCGTCACGCTATCAGATTGCGATATACGCACTTGGCTACGTCAACGGTAAACCCATGCGCCTAGTGCGCAAAACCTTCTGATCACAGACAACCGGACAAGCTACCATGTGTCATATCAACCCAAGAGTCGATTTTGCGTTCAAAAAGCTGTTTGGCAGTGAAGAAAACAAGGAGTTGCTGATATCACTGATCAATGCGATTGTGACCGAGGAAGATCAGGTCGTCGATCTGGAACTGCGTAACCCCTACAATCTGGCGGATTACCTGGCCGATAAAATGTCGGTGCTGGACATTAAAGCACGGGATGCCACGGGGCGCTGGTTCAACGTGGAAATGCAGATCAGTCAGGATCTGAGCTTTGATAAACGCGCCATTTATTACTGGTCAAAACTGGTGACGGAGCAATTAAGCGAAGGCATGATGTTCCGCGAACTGAAAAAAGTGATCAGCATCAATATTCTGGATTTTGATTTTATTCCTGACAGAACGGAATACCACAACCGTTATCGCATTATGAATGTTGCCACCGGCAGGGATGATCGTTTGCATGATGTGTTTGAACTGCACTATGTTGAATTACGAAAATTCGGCAAACAATTCAGTGAAATCACTGATGCACTGGATCGCTGGACGGCGTTTCTGACCCGTGCCCACGAAATTAAAAAAACGCATATTCCCGAAGCGTTGCAGGCTGACCAACACATCGTCAAAGCCATTGAGGCTGTAGATCGCATGTTCAATGAGGATGAACGTCAGGTGTATGAAGTGCGTATGCAGACACTGGCAACCGTAAAAAGCCAGGTTGCCGCTGCGCTTGAACAGGGCAGGGAAGAAGGCAGGGAAGAAGGCAGGGAAGAAGGCAGGGAAGAAGGTATAGAGGAGGGGGCATTCCAGGCCAAACGAAAAATGCTGCGCAAGGCGGCACAATCAGGCATGAGTGTGGAGCAACTGGCTTCAATGTTTGAACTTTCTCCGGATGAAGTTGAAGAATTGTTGAGGTAATCAGGGAGATATTCTGCTGTGTGTCATATCAACCCAAGAGTCGATTTTGCGTTCAAAAAGCTGTTTGGCAGCGAAGAAAACAAGGAATTACTGATATCACTGATCAATGCCATCGTCACCGAAGAAGATCAGGTCGTCGATCTGGAACTACGTAACCCCTACAATCTGGCGGATTACCTGGCCGATAAAATGTCGGTGCTGGACATTAAAGCACGGGATGCCACGGGGCGTTGGTTCAACGTGGAAATGCAGATCAGTCAGGATCTGAGCTTTGACAAACGCGCCATTTATTACTGGTCAAAGCTGGTGACGGAGCAATTAAGCGAAGGTATGATGTTCCGAGAACTGAAAAAAGTAATCAGCATCAATATTCTGGATTTTGATTTTATTCCTGACAGAACAGAATACCACAACCGTTATCGCATTATGAATGTTGCCACCGGCAGGGATGATCGTTTGCATGATGTGTTTGAACTGCACTATGTTGAATTACGAAAATTCGGCAAACAATTCAGTGAAATCACTGATGCACTGGATCGCTGGACGGCGTTTCTGACCCGTGCCCACGAAATTAAAAAAACGCATATTCCCGAAGCGTTGCAGGCTGACCAACACATCGTCAAAGCCATTGAGGCTGTAGATCGCATGTTCAATGAGGATGAACGTCAGGTGTATGAAGTGCGTATGCAGACACTGGCAACCGTAAAAAGCCAGGTTGCCGCTGCGCTTGAACAGGGCAGGGAAGAAGGCAGGGAAGAAGGTATAGAGGAGGGAGCATTCCAGGCCAAACGAAAAATGCTGCGCAAGGCGGCACAATCAGGCATGAGTGTGGAGCAACTGGCTTCGGTGTTTGAACTTTCTCCGGATGAAGTTGAAGAATTGTTGAGGTAATCAGGGAGATATTCTGCTGTGTGTCATATCAACCCAAGAGTCGATTTTGCGTTCAAAAAGCTGTTTGGCAGTGAAGAAAACAAGGAATTACTGATATCACTGATCAATGCGATTGTGACCGAGGAAGATCAGGTCGTCGATCTGGAACTGCGTAACCCCTACAATCTGGCGGATTACCTGGCCGATAAAATGTCGGTGCTGGACATTAAAGCACGGGATGCCACGGGGCGCTGGTTCAACGTGGAAATGCAGATCAGTCAGGATCTGAGCTTTGATAAACGCGCCATTTATTACTGGTCAAAACTGGTGACGGAGCAATTAAGCGAAGGCATGATGTTCCGCGAACTGAAAAAAGTGATCAGCATCAATATTCTGGATTTTGATTTTATTCCTGACAGAACGGAATACCACAATCGTTATCGCATTATAAATGTTGCCACAGGCAGGGATGATCGTTTGCATGATGTGTTTGAACTGCACTATGTTGAATTACGAAAGTTCGGCAAACAATTCAGTGAAATCACTGATGCACTGGATCGCTGGACGGCGTTTCTGACCCGTGCCCACGAGATTAAAAAAACGCATATTCCCGAAGCGTTGCAGGTTGACCAACATATTGTCAAAGCCATTGAAGCTGTAGATCGCATGTTCAATGAAGATGAACGTCAGGTATATGAAGTGCGTATGCAGACACTGGCAACCGTAAAAAGCCAGGTTGCCGCTGCGCTTGAGCAGGGCAGGGAAGAAGGCATAGAGGAGGGAGCATTCCAGGCTAAACGAAGAATGCTGCGCAAGGCGGCACAATCAGGCATGAGTGTGGAGCAACTGGCTTCGATGTTTGCACTTTCTCCGGATGAAGTTGAAGAATTGTTAAGATAATAGTGAAAGCCAGGTTGCAACTGCGCTGGAGCAAGGCAGAGATAAGGGGATCCGGGGGGATATGTTGTGCAAGGCAGCGACATTCGGTATGAACAGAACGCAGCTTGCACACTGTCTGATCTCTCTGCGCATGACGTGGATAACTTTTTCGATAATAAGGCAGGCACACTAAGGAGATATTTATGGGTGAACAGCAACAGGAAAGCAGGCAGTCTGAGGCGCAGGTGAAAACTGCGTCGGGTGGTATGGATGCAGGCAATGTCGATAAAGTTCGGCAATTGTTGTTTGGCGCACAAATGCGAGAATACGACAAGCGCTTTGTGCGCATGGAAGAGCGGTTAACGCATGAATCAGCAGCCATCCGGCACGAACTGAACAATCGCCTGAATTCGCTGGAATCATTTATGCGGCAGGAGTTGGAAGCCTTGCACAAGCAGGCTGAGGCACAGCAAAAATCTGCCGACAGTAACCGTCAAAAACTGGAGGAACAATTGACTTCGCTGGCATCTGCCAATGAAGAAGCGCATGCTGCGTTGGAAAGCAAGTTGACGACTTCACTGGAGCGTCATGTGGCGCAGGCGGAACAAAAACGCAGCCAACTGGAAGAAAAACTGAACAAGGGACACCATGCTTTGCGTGATGGTCTGCTGGAGCAGTCCCGCGTACTACATGGCGAATTCAGCAAAGGCCAGCATGCTTTGCGTGAGGATATGATGCAGCAGGGCAAGCAGTTGCAGGATGAGTTGAATCAGGCGCAATCTGCCTTGCGCGAAGGGCTTCTCGAACAGTCGCGTTCGCTGCGTGATGAACTGGAGCAAATTCGCAGCAGCATGCTGGACATGATGGAACGCCATAGCAGCGAATTGCGCGATGACAAAACAGATCGCAAGGCGCTGGCGGCCATGTTTACTGAAATGGCCATGCGGCTGAACGGAGAGTTTGAGCTTCCCGGAGAAGACCTGTTTCATAACTGAAGGGTCAGAGGCACAGAGTACATAAGATCTATGGGACGTACAGGACGTATAAGTGGCTGAACAGGCTGATACCTCTCCCGACAACGAACAGGAGGTCATGAAAACCCTCCGCGAACTGATCGTCGGCCCCGAGAAAGAAAAGATTGAACACATCGAGCACAAAATCACCGAGATTGCCCATCCGGTGGCAACGGTGGAAGATGTGGCGCGCTCATTGCCTGAGGCTATTCGGCTGCGCATCACGCAGGATGAGAGTCTTCAGCATGCCTTGCAGCCGGTGACCGAACAGGCTATTCAGCAATCAGTCCGCAACAACCCCAAACCTTTGTCCGATGCACTGTTCCCCATCATGGGGCCGGCCATCCGTCGCTCGATCAATCACACCATCAGCGCCATGCTGCAATCGATGAATCAGGCGATGGAGCATTCCTTTTCCATTCGCGGCCTGCGCTGGCGCATTGAAGCTATGCGTACCGGCAAGAGCTTTGCTGAAGTGGTAATGTTGCATACGCTGGTGTATCGGGTGGAGCAGGCATTCATTATTCACCGGGAAAGCGGCCTGCTTATTGCCCATCTGGCCACCGAGCCGGAGATGGAAGAAGATGCCGACCTTATTTCGTCTATGCTGACAGCGGTGCGCGATTTTGTCCGCGACTCGTTTTCACCTGATGCCCAGGCCGATATTGAAAACCTGCGCATGGGCGAATTGCAGCTGTTGATTGATCAGGCACCGGATGTCACATTGGTGCTGGTTTGCCGGGGAACCGTGCCACAGGAATTGCATGCATTGATGGATGAACGCCTGGAAGCCTTGCAGCGCGAATATGGCCGGGCATTTGCCAGTTTTGATGGCGATACTTCCGCCTTTATCGGCATCAAGGATACGCTGCGTCCATTAATGGTCTCTGAGCGTCAGGATCAGGAGAAAAAAAGCGCGGTGCCGGTGCGCGCCCTCATCGTGCTCGGCTTGCTGTTCTGTGGCATAGCTGGCTGGCTGGGTTATCAGAGCTGGCTGAACTCGCTGTGGCATGGCTATGTGGATCGCCTGCGTGTAACGCCGGGTGTGGCGGTATTGCATGCGGCCAAAGAGCATGGGCATTATGTGCTGCACGGCCTGCTGGATGCACAGGCGATGGAACCACGCAATCTGCTGCCGGCGCGACTACCCGTGGAAAAAGTAGAAATGCACTGGCGGCCTTATCTGTCGTTAGAGGATGAGATAATTCTTCGGCGAGCTGTTGCCATGCTGAATCCACCGGCAGAAGTAACGCTGACGGTTCACGATGGCGTATTGCAGGCCAGAGGCGCAGCGCCGGAAAAATGGATTGACCTGATCAACGAAAAAGGCATGCAGGTTCCCGGTGTCCGACAAACCGATATTCAGTTGCGCAATATGGATCTGGAGCCGTTACCAGACAAAATTCAGCGCCTGCTGCAACCACCGGCAACTGTTCAGTTACTGCTTGATGGCCTGAAGTTGCGCGCTGAAGGCCAGGCCACCGAAAGCTGGCTGGCGCATGCCCGGCAAGCAGTGGAAACCGACATTCCTGAGTTGACCAGTTATGATGATAGCCAGGTGGTTGCCGTTGATTCTCCTGCCTATCTGCTGGCACTGGCCAGGGCCAGCCTGAAACCACCGGCCAGCGTTACCTTGCAGGTGGATAAAAACCGGGTACTGCATGTGACAGGCGAGGCCCTGACGGCATGGTTATCTGCCGCCCGGCAGGAAGCTGCTGACATTCCTTATCTGGCCTCAATGAACACGCGCAAACTGGTGCTGCTTGATTCCCCTGCGCATATCCGTCAACTGGCGATCAAACGCCTGAGGCCACCAGCCAGCGTTTCGCTGAGAGTCAGTGATGCGCTGGTGTTGTCGGCACACGGAGAAGCCAGTAATGCCTGGATTGCCCGCGCCCGCAAGCGCGCCAAAACCATTCCCTACGTCAAAGCCTAT
>JALSZZ010000023.1 GCA_027075825.1 Mariprofundaceae bacterium
CTGCCACGTTTGGGCCAGCGATTGCCATGATGCTTCCAGATCACGCCAATCAGCCAGCACTTCGGCCATAGATTCCGTCGCAGCGGGCAGCAGGGCAACCGTCTGATCATGCAAGTCTGCCATTAGCGCCTGCAGGGCGCTGACATCCGGACACACGCGATGCAGCAAGGCAGCATCTGTTTCATCCATGGGGTACACATGGCTGCGCCACCAATCATACACGGCCTGCTGCCAGAGCGGCGCATCATCGCTCAGCATTTCATTATCAAAACGTTGTCGGCTGTGGAAGGCATGCTCACCCAGCGCCCGCTGACAAAACGCATGAATGGTATCAATCGCCGCCTCATCCATGCTGCGCAGCGCCAGCCGCAGACGGATCATGGTTCGCGCCTTATCCGCCACCGCCTGTTGCCACAGTTGTAAAAAAGGATCAGGGGCTTCACCGTCATCGTGTTCCAGCAGGCACAAGGCTTCATGCAGGCGCTGACGAATACGCCCCCGAAGCTCATCTGTCGCCGCCACCGTAAAGGTGACGACAAGAATTTGTGATACCAACCAGCCTTCGCTGATCATCCGTAAGTAAAGATTGCCAATGGTATAGGTCTTGCCCGTGCCGGCGCTGGCTTCAATCAGCGTCCGGCCTTGTAACGGCAATGCCAGGCATGCTTTCGCGGTCAGTTCCTTCATACTGCTGCTACCTTTGCAACAGGCCCGTACAGGCCTTCGCTGAAACGGATAAAATCATCCAGTTGCCACGGCGGCTGCCGAATACCACGCAGGCATAACAAGGCGTAGTCATCATTGCATTCGCCACCGGGCGCGCCCTGCCAGGATGAGCCATACCATGCGGCAGCGGCAGCCTTCTGCCGTTTTTCACCCGCTTCGGTATTCACCCAGGCCCAGCTTGTTTTGGGAAAAACAGGCAGCGGACGGCAACTGCCTTGCTGCCAAATATCCATGATCTCCTGCAAATATTGCATGGCAGTCGCGGCCTCCAGCGGCGGTAAGCGAAGTTGCGCCGGTTTTTTACCCACCAGCAGGCTGGATTCGCCTGCGGCAAAACCATGGCTGGCGCACAAGACCAGGTGATGCACCCACAAGCGCCCCAGATGTTCGCTGTGCAACTCGGAAGCCGTCATATGCAACAAGCCCTTGCCCGGATAATAATCCGTTATCACGCCCTGCACGCGATACGCCCCGATGCTCAGCGCCACATGCCGTGGCTGCGCCGGACGATCGGCATAGTCCACCAGGCTGGCCAGTTGCACAGCCAGTGTCGCTTCCTCTTTCTGCAACAACGCCTGCCCCGAAACATCCACCGGAATACGACCATCGGCACGCAGCCGCAGCACATCCGGCGGGTTGTTGCGAGCAGCGGCAAACATCACCTGCTGGCGTAGCTGCCAGCGTTGCAAGGCATCCAGACTCAGGCATTCATCATCCTGCACAGGCTGGCTGCGTTCAACATAAATTCCCAAACGCCGCCGGAAGAAATAACGTGACGGACTGGCCACAAAATCCTGCAGGTCTTTCCAGTTCAGCGTCGCTGGCTCAGGGGGAAGCCTGACTGTCATAGCAGGCGTTGCTTCGGCAGGCTGCTGCAGGCGCTGCGCAATCTGCCACCAGTCCCGACGAAATGAAGGCGCGGGCTGCCGATAATTGTGCAGTGAAAACGGCTGCATCGGGTGTTCATGGATCATATCACGACTAATGCAACGCTCACGGTCAATAAAATCGAGTAATTCACGCACCAGTACGGAGGGCTGACGTTCGCTGTTATCGCGAATACTTCGCCCGGTATAGCTGATATACAGTGTTTGCCGGGCGCTGAGCAGCGTTTCCAGCATCAGATAGCGGTCTTCATGGCCTTTGTGCGGATCGCCAGGGCGAGCGGCTGCCGCCATGCGATCCAGTTCCGAATGATGTTGCCGCCGGGGGAAATCCTCATCCTGCATGCCCAGCAGCGCGATGACGCGAAACGGCACCGCCCGCATGGGCCGCATGCCGCAGATATTCACGCCACCGGTAAGATAGCGATGCTGCATCGTGCATTCATCAAGTTTCCGCTTCAGAATATGGCGCAGCAACAGGCCATCCAGCGGCGTATCATCAGCCAGACTGACCATGTCATCCAGCGCTTCCCGCACCGCCTGCAATTGTCCTGCTTCATCTTCGTCAAAAAACACCGCCAGCAGTTGCAGTATCGTCATCTGCCATGCTTCCATGCTGCGGGGAGCCTGCAAACGCCGCCGCCAGTCGCGCAGCGCATCCAGCAGCACCGATAGTCTGGTCAGCACATCAGCGGCATCCCGGCTCACCGGCACCGGCGCAATGCCCTGCCAGCCTTGCGTATCACCCAGGGCCAAACCGGCCAGCCAGCGCTCCTCGCCTGCCTGCCAGCTTTGTTCCTGCCAGCACGGAAGCCCCAGCGCCTGCCGATGCTCACCATCCAGCCCCCAGCGCACACCCAGGGCATCAAGCAGCTCATCAAGTTCATCAGCTTCGCTGTCTGCAAGGGCGAAATGTCCGGCCAGTTCCGGCTGACCTAACAATAACCGCATATCCGAGCGCGTCAGCCGACTTTGCGGTAATGCCAGCAACTGAAACACCACCGTCAACAGCGGCGCTGCTCCCTGCATCGTCATATCCGAAAGATTCCAGGCCAGGTGCGGGCCGTCATCGTCAGACGCATCAAAAACCGCTGCTATACACGGCCCGTAAGACTCCAGATCAGGCACCATGACCAATATATCTTCCGGCTGCAAATCCGGTTGCGCACTGAGCATATGCAATAGCTGGTCATGCAACACCTGAACCTCGCGCATCGGACTGTGGCAAATGTGCAACTGAATGGAGTCATCACCGACGGATAATGGCGGCAAGCTGTTTTCCAGCGTGAATATACTGCGCTGCAACTGCCCCAGCAGCGTTGGCGGCCACGCCTCGTGCCAGCAATCTTCTTCCATGACCGCCGATGGCAGCAGATCAAGCAGCATATCCTGCATGGCCTGCCCCTGCCTGCCCCATGAAGCCAGCAATTCATGAGCGTTTTCTTCGCCTGCCTCATCTGCTTCACCAGGGTCAGGCAGTTGCAAACGTCGCCGGGCCGCCGCCTTTGCCGTTGGCAAATCCGCCCAGTAATGCGCCGTGGGTGCCAGTTGAAACCAGTGTACATCGGTATGTTCTGCCAGTGCCGACAAGGCCCGCATCAGCAGCGGTGGCAAGCCCGGCACGCAAAACACGTTCAGTCGCGTCGGTAATGTCGCATCGGGCAATGCCGACAACCAGTTTTCCATAGCGGCTACCCGATCCATCGCTCCCTGTTGCATGGCCTGCCACAGCCTGGCCTGCCAATCGTCATTCGGCGCATTCTCACGCCACTGATGAATCCATTCAGGGCGATAATACTGATAACGATCAAAGGCATCGGCGATGCGTTCTGCCAGTTGCCAGCGACGAATATCGCCTTCATCGTCCTCCAGATAACGCTTCACGCTGGCAAACGCAGGGTCATCCGCAAATGATGGAAGCAACTGAAACACACGCCAGCACATCGCCTCCAGTGTTGCCGCCTGCGGCTGCTCAACATACTGCGAAACCTGCGCCCACAGCCAGCTTGCCGGTAAAAAAAACTGCTGCTGACAACGAATGCTCAGGCTGTCCGCCAGGCGCAACGACAGCCATCGGCGCATCGCCATGCCCGGCACCAACACCACCTCAGTCGCAAATGGTGAGTCCAATAGTTCCGTCCGAAACAGCTCTGCCATCGCCTGCGCCAATACCTCAACCCGATTCGACCGCCACCAGTATAAACTCATGTGCCCACCTGCTTCATGCAAATGCCGCTATCCTCGGAAGAAGTCGGCACAATGGAAAGCATTTTCACAAAACAGGCCGACCGTCCGGTCACAGGCAACCGCACCATGGCCTGTATCGAACCAGATATGGACACCACTGCCGGCATCCGCTATACTTCAGATATGCCCTGCCATCCGAAACACAGAAGGTTTTGCTATTCATGACAGAAGCTTTGTCGCTGCGTATTTCTGATCATCATGCCAATCGTCGCGTTGATCAGGCGCTGGCCGAGACCACATCATTGTCACGGGGACGTTTGAGCGAACTGCTCAAATCCGGTGAGATTCTGGTGAACGGGCGCAAGGTCAAACCTTCGCACCGGCTCCGTGGCGGCGAACACATTGTCATCCCTCCCCTGAAAACCACCCCCATGGATCTGCAGCCGGAAGCCATTCCGCTGGATATTCTCTACGAGGATGAAGAACTGCTCATCGTCAACAAGCCTGCCGGTATGGTGGTGCATCCCGCCTGCGGTCATCATCAGGGTACACTGGTGCATGCCCTGCTGCATCATTGCCCTGACCTCCCCGGCATTAACGGCGTTGAACGGCCAGGCATTGTTCACCGGCTGGACAAGGACACTTCCGGTTCGCTGGTCGTTGCCAAAACAGAGCGCGCTCAACGTGGTCTGAGCGAATTATTCAGCCGTCACGATATTACACGCGAGTATCTTGCCTGGTGTCGGGGCTGTCCGCACTGGGTGACGCATCGCATGGCATCCCTGATTGGCCGCCATCCACACCAGCGCCAGAAAATGGCCATCCTGCCAGCGGGCAGCCCACGCGGTCGTCTGGCGATTACCGAAGCCACCCGTGAGGCCTGTTTTATGGGTCTGTTCAGCCGCCTGCGCCTGCGCCTGCATACGGGTCGCACCCATCAGATTCGCGTTCACCTCGCCGCTGAACAACTGCCGCTGCTTGGCGATACCATGTACGCCCGGCATTTTAATCCGCCAGCACAGCTTGATGCTGAACTTCGCCGCCAGTTAGCACAATTAAACGGTCAGGCGCTGCATGCAGAGCGTCTCGGTTTTCGTCACCCTGTGAGTCAGCAATGGATTGAATGTCGCGCGCCTTTGCCAGCAATATTGCGCGCGCTGGATGCTGCGCTCCGGCAACAGGGAAACACGATAAAAAATCCCCTTGAAACTCTGTCAGAATCATAGCAGGATGCGCTTTTGCAGGCAGACTGTCAGCTACGCACGCCTGCAACAATCGCTTAAAAAGCGGGAGAGGTGCAATCGCGCCGTCTGTTCCACAGGAGCTACCATGAGTCAGGTAAAAATTGAATGCCCCCGATGCAAAAATATTTTTCAGGCCGAAAAGGCAAAGATCTACGAGTGCCCAAAATGCGGTACCAACGTAAAAACCCGGGAATCCAGCAACTTCGAAGATACGCAGGTATTGCCTGAGACCCCGAAACATTACAGCCTCTGATTCAGAACAAATGAACACCCCCACTGAACAAACGGAGACACCGGAAAACGTCAGCCCGCTTTCTTCCGCTGTCGGCACCAAAAAGTCCTTCAAGGAATATTACGCTGCTGGCATTTACCCTTATCAGGAAAAAATGAAGCGTGCTGAGTATGAGGAACTCAAGGCACAATTGCAGGTTGAACTGCTCAAGGTGCAAAACTGGGTACGCGAGCAGGGCATGCGTGTGCTGATGCTGTTTGAGGGGCGGGACGCTGCGGGCAAGGGTGGCACCATCAAGCGTTTCATGGAGCATCTCAACCCTCGCCATGCAAGAGTCGTGGCGCTTGAAAAACCCAGTGAGCGCGAAATGGGCCAGTGGTATTTTCAGCGCTATATCGGGCATCTTCCTGCTGCCGGTGAAATGGTGCTCTTTGATCGTTCGTGGTACAACAGGGCCGGTGTTGAGCGCGTCATGG
>JALSZZ010000024.1 GCA_027075825.1 Mariprofundaceae bacterium
GCAGATGATGAATATTGTCATCGCTCATCAGGCGCGCAATATCATCAAGGGTATCATCGGGTTCGACAACAGTGATTTCCCTGACCATCAGATCAGCAGCCTGCAAGGCTTGCAGGCGTTGCAGTTCGCGTTCAAAACGCTCCTCGCCCAGTGGCAAAATCATATCGAAAATAGCCATGGCTGTCGGCACATGCAGGCTGGCTTGTTGTTCGACCAGGTCTGACTCGGTGATGAGTCCGCGCAGATGCCTTGCCTCATCCATGACCAGTATGCCTGTCAGTTCTTCACTGGAAAAACGCTTAATCAGCGTTTCAACGGGGGTGTCAGGCAGGCAATGGGGTGGCTCAGGGTTCATAATATCACGGGCCAGTTGCGTCATGGTGGTTCTCCTGTTGAGGGGATGAGGCGCAGGCTAGGAGTCTGTCGGACTTTGGCAATCGTCACGAGAAATAGTGGGATTGAGCCAGATATACGACCTGTTGGCGGCGAATAGCAGCGCTATTCAACAAAAAACAGGGCGAAAATTTGGCCAATATCCGGTTTTCGCAGTAGATTCGCCAAAGTCCGACAGACTCCTGGTCCATGCAGGGTGGCTTGTCAGGGGGCGAGGCAGAATGACGCAACAGCAAGCGTGATCTGTATATTGTTGAAATGTTAATGCGATTACCTCGCCATGTCGGGGTATAATTGCGGCAGAGAGGGCGAGTCTGCGGCCTGTGATGGTGCCGCTTTCCATGCCTTTAACAGGGCGGCAAGTTTCTTGCCTTGCCAGGGCGGCGCGGATGCAGGGGCATAGCAATAACGATCCAGCAGGGAAAGCTGTTCCTGCCATTGCGCTGCGTTGTCTGGCATCAAACGGGCAAGTTGCAACAAATTGACGGGCACTGGCGAGAATAGTTTTTCAGACCATCGCAACAATGCTTTTGCTGCTTCATCCGGCCTGTTTTTTTCGCAGGCGCGAATGGCCTGACGACGCAATGTTTTCTCACGCTGCTGATGCTCCCTGAGCTGCTGTCTGGCCGCCTGTTTTTGCTGCCAGCGAGGGTAAAGCCAGCAGGCAAGGGTGATCAGCCATGCCAGGGCAAACAACAGTGTCAGCCAGAACCAGCCGGGCCAGCCACCTGATGATGACGAAGACGATGAAGCAGAAGGCATCGTTGCCACAGGTTTAGTTGTCGGCATTACCGGCGGCGTAGCGTGCGCTGTCGCGGCTGGTTTAATCTGCAACTGACGGGCAGGCATTTCAGCCCACTGCAAACGTTGACTGATTGTATCCCACCAGGGAATGCGGATAGCAGGCAGTGTGTATGTACCTGGCTGAGCAGGCATCAGGGCAATTTTTTGCTCACGCAGACCAAGGATACCGTGTTTGCCTTGCTGATTGTGAAGCGTTGGCTGGTCGGGATAGGATTTAAGTCCCGGATCTGTGGTGCTCAATGGCAGTTCCGGCAATTGCGCTGCCATCAGTCCGTCGGCCTGCAAGCGAATCGTGCGGGTAAGGGCATCCCCTACCCTGATGTCAGCCTGTTCAAGACCGCTTTCACTGAGCTGAAGATGGCTGGCCGGCAACCAGTCATAGCCTTGCGGCCATTGCGCGGGGACAGGGCGGACGTGGAGATGCTGTGCCTGAGACACCCGGCGAAGCACACGACCAGGCCGGGCAAACAGCCCGATACCACCACCGGTACGCGCATCAAGACGCAGCGCAGGAATGTCTATATCCCCGTGCTGCTGTGGAAATATCACATAGCGCCGCTCGGTGACGATATAGGTTCTGCCATTGCGGGTTGTTTTGTAGTTGGCATCTTCACCAAGGCGCTGCACTGTGGCATGAGGAACATCAGGCTCGGTCAGTTGCGCCTGCGCCAGATCGACAGCGCGAAAAAGCTGAATACTCAGCACCACCTGTTGCTGAACATACACATCCTGCTGATCAAGCTGCACATTGAGAAAGACATCATCTGCCACCTGCGCATTGCCAGCCGATGCTTCCGGCAACACCTGCACATGCAGCGGCTGACTTTGCAGGCTGCCCAGGCGCACGGGAGGAATAGCAATATTCCCGGTATGCTGTGGCATCAGTTCAATCTGCCACTGCGTACTGCGCTGCATCTGGCCATTGATGATCTGAATGCTGCTGCTTTGTTGCTGACCGACGATTTCAAAATCCTGCGTCAGCGGTGAAAGATCAGGCGTGCCACCGCTGCTCCCCTGAAGCTTCAGTTCAAGGTGGACGGATTCACCAATATGCATTTGCTGACGGTCAAGGCTTGCCGACAGCGAATCGCCACAGGCTTCGCCGCTGACCAGCATCAGCAATATCATCAGGAAGAGCGCGCGCATCAGTCAGCGACCGTGGGCGGCATGTGCTCCGGTTTTGGTAAGCAAATGGTCGTGGGTAACAATGCGCGAATGCGTGGCATCCACATCAGTACCATGCACCAGTCGGCGTGCCAGCAGGTGAACTTCAGGGTAGTTAATTTTTCCTGTGCCCATCAGCGGAATTTCCTCGACATGATAGATCAAACGGGGAATATGCAATTCGCTGACACCCTGGCTTTTCGCCACCGCCTGAAGAGCCTTGCGATCAGGATTTTCCTGCGTCGTCAGCAGCACCAGTTGCTCACCTTTATTGGCATTGCTCATGGCCACTACAGCGCTTTGCGCCTCCGGCCAGCATTCAGCCACCAGCTCTTCCACCGCCGTCAGCGATACCATTTCGCCGGCAATTTTGGCAAAGCGTTTCACACGCCCCTGAATAAACACAAAGCCTTCACGATCAATCCGCACAATATCGCCGGTATCATACCAGCCGCGTTCCGGTGGAATCAAACGCCCCGGACAGTTGCTCAGCAAATAGCCAGCCATGACGTTGGCACCTTTAACCAGCAGACGGCCAGCGCCGCGAATGCCCTGTACGCCAACCAGTCGGGCACGAATACCGGGCAATAAACGCCCTACACTGCCTTTTTTGTAGTACAACGGCGTATTGACGGCCAGCACAGGACTGGTTTCCGTTGCACCGTAACCCTCGAAAATACGAATCCCAAATTTCTCGATCCATAATTCGCGGGTTTCTTCCTGAAGTTTCTCGGCTCCTGCCACCACATAGCGAAGGGAATAAAAATCATAGGGATGGGCATGTTTACCATAACCGGCAAGAAACACGTTGGTGCCAAACAACACCGTTGCATTGAGATCGTAGGCTTCCTCGGGTATCACCTTGTAATGCAGCGGCGAGGGATAAAGAAAAACCCTCATGCCACTGAGCAACGAGTTCATCACGCCTGCCGTCAGACCAAAGGAATGGAACAGCGGCAAAGCATTCAGACAAATATCGCTGGATGTAAAATTGGCACGTGCGGCCATTTGCGCCACATTGGCCAGCACATTCTTGTGACTGAGCACTACGCCCTTGGGCGCGCCCTCAGAGCCGGAGGTAAACAGGATCACCGCATAATCCTGCGAGCCGACGCTATTGATGTGACGATGCAGTGTCAGTTTTGGCGCCCAGGCACAGGCCAGTGCCCTGAGTTTGGTGGTCAGTTTCATGCGTGGCAGCAAATCTTCCAGGTAGATCACCGTCGTGCTTTCTTCCAGCGCTGCCACCTTGTCGTGAAGATCACCAGCCGCGACAAACTTGTGAGAGGTGATCACGGTGTTGACCTGAGCTGTGCGCACCGCCGACTGCAAACCGGCAGGGCCCATGGTATAGTTCAGCATGGTCGGCACATAGCCACGGCTGTGCAAGGCAAAAAAGGTGACCACCACACTGGATACATTAGGCAGCATGAGAGCGATATGTGCGCCCTGCTCCTCATCCTTGAGCAGGGGTGACATCAGATCAGCAAGCAAAAACGCGCGCGTGAACAGCTGACGATAGCTCAGGGGCTTGCGCTCAATATCTTCAACAATGAGGTGATTCGGACCATGAATTTCGCTGGCTTCAATCAGCGCATCCCAGATACGACGGCGGTAAGGCGTGGATTCAAAAATCATTTCGGCCATGATATCAGCGAGAATATTCCCCGCTTTTTCACGACGCTCACGCGCCGACAAATCATCGGGAATATTCAGCGAACGGGCTGGCAGCACTGTCAGCCGAATCTTCGGAAACCATTGCGTATTCTGATGTTTGATGCGGGAAAATGGCGTGTATTGTGCCCCGTCAATACGCACAGGCACGATCCTGGCACCAGCTTTGTCGGCAGCCATGCCCGGGCCGGAATAAATCTTCATCAGCGATCCAGTGGCAGTGATACGCCCTTCAGGGAAAATCATCACCCGACGATTGCTTTTCAGGTGATTGATCAAACTCTTCATGGCCATGGGGTCGGAGTTGTTAATCGGGAACAGGGTGACAATACGCCCCAGCCACGGCATCCACCATTTATCTTCAAACGAGGAATGAATGGCATAGCTGATATCCTTGCCGAGAAACAGGCCAAGGATGACACCATCCAACAATGATGTGTGATTGGCTACGATCAGTACGCGGTCACCAGCGGTATTCAGGTTGTCCAGTCCATCCACCCGAATGCGGTACAGCCACTTGAACCAGGTACGGATCAGCCAGGCAATCAACTGCATGTAGGCCCTCCTCGTATGCGCAGTTGGCCGCAGCATGCCAGCATCGCGCATGATAATCAATCCATGCGTGCTCTTTTGTTGGATTGACCGTGCCCGATATAGGAAAAAAACTGAGGCTATGGCAGGTGTTTTGTGCGCTTTGTCATTGCGTATGCGAGCGCAGGCATTATTATCTGCCGTCTATGATGAACGTGCAGCAACCCTTTTCCATGATATTCCGGCTTCTTGCGCTATTGCTGGCGTGTACCCTGTACACTGCTGCTGCCTGGGCGCATAATGTCGGCCAGGCGCAAACATCCAAGTTTTTTGACCCTGATACCGTGCAAATGCTCAAGGATCGCGCCTCCGGCGCAGTAGCGGGCGGGCCGGGGCTGCGTCAGGGTGATATTATCTCCTACATCGTGGAATCCGTGCCCGCGCCCAATGGCGCGACGCTGGGCGCGGCTGGTTATATTCTGGACTATATTCCCCCCGGTACGGAAGTCGTAGGCGCTGCTTTCGTCAGAAAAGTGCCGGATCCAACGAAATATGGTGGCTGGGCCTATGTGGATACGCCCATGCCGTATCCGGGAATTCTGGCCGATGGCTTTGGCCCGCGTGGCATCAACGGCTATCTGGCGCCGTTTGGCGAGGGCAGTCTTTCCCGTGGCGTACAGGATACGGGGATTTTTTATTCCACAGATCCACGCACCACAAGGTTGGCCACCCCTTATGATATTACCGCCTGCACCAAGGCCAAGCTATCGGGAACGCAAACGCGGTTTCTGGTGTACAATCAGTGGGATTACGATCAGTTCATGGCCTTTGGCAACACCAAGGGCTGCCTGCCTGTAGCCCCAGCTCTGTATCCTGATCCCAAGCTATTAACCGGCGGCTCCGGACGGGGTAATCCACCTGTACTGGACTTAAGCAATGCCGGCCTTGGCCCGTGGGCAGGGTTGGCTTCGCCGGTGGCCGGGCCGGATAGTTATTACCAGAACGATTTTAATCCACTGGGCGATGGCTATGCCATGACCAACTCGGCGCCTGACTTTGCCCATCCAGGTCCCTGGCATCGCATCCAGTACCCGCAATCAGCGAGCCGGGGTACTGGATGC
>JALSZZ010000025.1 GCA_027075825.1 Mariprofundaceae bacterium
ATAGCTTATCACGGTTTTTTGGAGAAGCGTATTGTTGGGGAGATGAAAGCATTACCCTGGGGAGTTTTGATGTCTCCCGAACGGCTGGTGCGGTGTTTTACCTTAAATCTTTGGCTAACGAGGCGTATGAACTGTATGATGCATCGATGAACAAGGTGGCAGAAGGCAGGGTTGGTGAACTGCTGGAGCAAGAAGGGGTTCGTCTGTTTGTTGCTGATATTCATGGAACACCGGGTAAACTTTATCGTTTGCAAAAACTTCCCCGGTATCTGGCTATTGCACGTTTGCAGGAAAAGCTGACTGTTCGGGAAAAAGGCGCAAGAACCGGCGTGTTGTCGCTGACCTTGCAGGGCACTCAGCCCGTTCAGGTGAAGAAGACGCTGGATGCTATTGCCAACGCCTATTTGCGACAAAATGTCGAGCGGAAGTCGGCAGAGGCGCAGCAATCCATTGAGTTTCTTTCAAGTCAGCTACCCGTGGTTAAGGGGCAGATGGATGCTGCGGAGTCGCGTCTGAATGAGTATCGTCTGAGGCACGGTTCTATTGACCTGAAAATGGAGGCGCAATCCATCCTTGACCAGGTTGTCGGTGTGGAAAATGCAATTGCGGAACTTGATGTAAAAATCGAGGAAATTCGGGCGCGTTATACCAATAATCACCCGGCCATGAAAACCATGTTGTCCAAGCGGCAGCGTCTGGTAAGGCAAAAAGAGGATTTGTTAAAGCAGGTGAAGGGTCTGCCTGAGACAGAACAGCAGATTTTGCGAATGGCCCGGGATGCGAAAGTAGCATCAGAATTGTACACCTTCCTTCTGAACAAGTTACAGGAGTTGAAAGTGGTGAAAGCAGGCACGGTGGGTAATGTGCGTATTATTGATTTTGGCGTGGTTCCTTTGTCTCCGGTGCTTCCCAACAAGCGTTCCATCTTGTTGATGTCGATTTTTCTGTCACTGATGCTGGCAGTATTGCTGGTTTTCCTGCGTAAGGCGATGAACAGGGCGGTTGAGTTTCCGGATGAGGTGGAGAAACGGTTTGGTTTGCCTGTGTACGCTTCGGTTCCGCATTCAGTGGGCCAGGTTGAGCTGGATAAGAAGAAGGGTGCTGATTCACTGTCGGTTCTGGCTGAGGTATCACCGCAGGATCAGGCGGTGGAAGCGCTGCGCAGTTTGCGCACCAGTCTGCACTTTGCCTTACTGGAAGCAAAAAATAATCTGGTGATGATTACCGGCCCTGGTCCGTCCGTGGGGAAATCGTTTGTTTCCATGAATTTTGCCAGTGTGTTGGTGCAATCGGACAAGCGGGTATTGCTGATTGATGCGGATATGCGCAAAGGGCGTTTGCATCATTATGTGGGAGGAAAGCGGTCGCCAGGATTATCTGAGATGATTTGTGGAAACATCATGCTGGGCGAGTGTGTGCATGAGCTGTTTGATGGCAGGCTGCATGTGCTGACATCGGGCAAATATCCGCCCAATCCCTCCGAATTGCTACTGCATGAAAATTTTTCCAAACTTCTGGATGAGGTTTCCTATATGTATGATGTGGTGGTTATTGACACGCCACCCGTGCTGGCGGTGACCGATCCGGTTATTATTGGCAAGCAGTGCGGCAGTTGCTTTTTACTGCTGCGTTCAGGCCGACATACGGAGCGTGAAATTGAACAGGCTTATGATACCCTGAAACTGGCATCAGTGAATGTTGACGGTGTGATATTCAATGATATTCCGCCGCGTGACAGCTATTATAAATATGGCTCACATTACCATTATCAATATCACTACAAGGAAGCCAAGGGGTCAACGTGACGGCAGAAAGAAATGTCTATTGGCAGTCAACGCATGTAAGTCGCACAGACCGGGAACGCCTCGCTGGTCATCGCGGTGCGGTGTTGTGGTTTACCGGTTATTCGGGCGCTGGAAAATCGACGCTGGCTACTGCGGTTGAGGCCCGTCTACATGCAGCAGGCGTGCACACTTATGTGCTGGACGGGGATAATATCCGGCACGGACTTTGCGCCGACCTGGATTTTTCCGATGCCGGGCGCAAGGAGAATATTCGCCGTATTGGTGAGGTCAGTAAGTTGTTTGTTGATGCCGGGGTGGTGGTGCTGACGGCCTTTATTTCTCCGTTTCGTGAAGATCGTGCCAGCGTGCGGGCCTTGCTTGCTGATGGTGATTTTTTTGAAGTGTTTTGTGATTGCACGCTGGATGTGTGTGAATCGCGTGATGTCAAAGGCCTGTATAAGCGCGCCCGTGCGGGCGATATTCCTGATTTTACCGGTATTCATTCGCCTTATGAGGTGCCGGAATCACCGGAAATCAGGGTGAATACAGGCGAGGATGTGCTTGATACCTGTGTTGACCAGGTGCTGGCAGTTATGGTGGATGCCGGGGTAGTGTCTGCGTCTGTTCTCAGCGCATGAAGGTCTTGCTTGCCCAGCCCCGGGGATTTTGTGCAGGTGTGGATCGGGCCATTGAAATTGTTGAGCAGGCACTGGCCATGTTTGGTGCGCCGGTGTATGTGCGTCACGAGATTGTGCATAACCGCCATGTGGTGCATGCGCTGCGTGAGAAAGGGGCGGTATTCGTCGATGAAGTGGATGATGCGCCGGATGATTCACTGCTGATCTTTTCTGCGCACGGGGTTAGCCAGCAGGTAAGAGATGCTGCCCGGAGGCGTGGTTTGCAGGTGATTGACGCAACCTGCCCGTTGGTGACCAAGGTACACATGGATTTGATTCGCCATGTTCGTCAGGGCAAGCAGGTGATCTTGATCGGTCATGCCGGGCATCCGGAGGTGGAAGGCACCATGGGGCAGGCAAAAGATGGCCTGGTGCTGCTGGTTTCTACCGTCGATGATGTGAATGCACTGGTGGTACGCGATGAACAGCGGCTGGCTTATGTTACCCAGACGACGCTCAGTGTGGATGACACGGCAGATGTGATTCAGGCTTTGCAGCGTCGTTTTCCTGCGATTCAGGCACCACGTCGTGAAGATATATGTTATGCCACCAGCAATCGGCAAATGGCGGTGAAACAGCTGGCCAGCGCCTGCGAAGTGGTGCTGGTTATCGGCTCGCAAAATTCATCTAACAGTCAGCGACTTTGCGAAACGGCCAAGCGGGGAGGGGCAGCTTCCTGGCTGATTGATGAGGCAGCGGAAATTTCTCCTGACTGGCTGATAGATGTTCGTTGTGTTGGTGTGACCGCTGGCGCTTCTGCACCTGAGCAACTGGTGGATGAAGTGGTGGCGCGTTTGCAGCAGCTGGGGGCATCAGAGGTCGATGTGTGCGCTTTTACCGAGGAAGCCATTACCTTCAAATTACCGGATGTGTTGACAAGAGAATGACGCTTGCCTATGTTTCGCCGCCCTTCCGGGGTCGCCTGTTGCTGGCAAGCCGGAAGTGAGAAACTGGAGATAGGGTCACATGCCAACAATTAATCAGCTGATTCGAAAGCCACGTAAAGACAAACGCAAGATCAACAAGGTTCCGGCATTGCAGGCTTGTCCGCAGCGTCGCGGTGTTTGTACGCGTGTCTATACGACAACGCCAAAGAAACCAAACTCTGCCTTGCGTAAGGTGGCGCGTGTGCGTTTGACCAACGGTCATGAGGTTACTGCCTATATTCCTGGCGAAGGCCATAAGCTGCAGGAGCATTCGGTCGTGCTGATTCGTGGCGGTCGTGTCAAGGATTTGCCGGGTGTGCGTTACCATATTCTCCGTGGTGTTCTCGATACAACGGGCGTTGAAGGCCGCAAGCAGGCTCGCTCGAAGTACGGCGCGAAGCGTCCGAAGTAACAGGAGTTTAATGTATGCCTCGTAAAGGCCCTGCCCCTCGTCGCCCGGTTGTACCTGATGCCAAGTATGGTGACGTAAAAGTTTCTACAGTGATTAACCGCGTTATGCGCGATGGCAAAAAATCGTTGGCAGAATCAATTGTTTATGATGCGATGGATATTGCCGCCAAAAAGAGTGGCGAGCCTGCGTTGGAGATCATCCATCGTGCGCTGGAAGCAGTCCGGCCTCTGGTGGAAGTGAAATCGCGGCGAGTTGGTGGCGCGACCTATCAGGTACCGGTTGAGGTTTCAGAGCGACGTCAGATGTCGCTGGCTGTGCGTTGGCTGGTGGCCTATGCGCAGGCGCGTTCCGAGCACACCATGGCGGAACGTCTGGGTAATGAGATGGTTGATGCGATCAATGAACGCGGTGGCGCATTCCGCAAGCGTGATGATACGCACCGCATGGCTGAGGCCAACAAGGCGTTTTCACACTTTCGCTGGTAAGTTTTCAGGGCTGGCGGACATTTTTATGGGTGTCCGCTTGCTTTATGCTGGCGAACAGTGGTTTCGCCAGTTCTTTTTTTGGCGGGCAGCAAGCCCGTTTTGTTCTGTTACAACTGGTTTAGCATAGGAGATCTGCGGTGGCGAGAAGTACACCTCTTGAAAAAGTCCGAAACATTGGCATTATGGCACATATTGATGCTGGCAAAACGACAACCACAGAGCGTATCCTGTTCTATACCGGTGTTTCCCATAAAATCGGTGAAGTGCACGATGGCGCTGCGACCATGGACTGGATGGCGCAGGAGCAGGAACGTGGCATTACTATCACCTCCGCAGCTACAACCTGTAGCTGGAATGATCACCAGATCAATATTATTGACACCCCCGGCCATGTGGATTTTACCATTGAAGTAGAGCGCTCACTGCGTGTTCTTGATGGCGCTGTTGGCGTGTTCTGTGCCGTTGGTGGCGTGCAGCCACAGTCCGAAACGGTCTGGCGTCAGGCTGATAAATACAGTGTCCCGCGTATTGCTTTTGTAAACAAGATGGATCGTACCGGCGCACGCTTCTTTGAAGTCGTCGAAGAAATTCGTGAGCGCCTGGGTCATAATGCTGTGGCCATGCATTTACCGATCGGCAACGAAGAAAACTTCCAGGGTGTGGTCGATCTGGTATCCATGAAGGCGATTACCTGGAAAAATGAAGCCATGGGTTCCATGTACGATGTTACGGATATTCCGGCTGAGTTGCAGGATGAGGCTGAAGAGCTGCGTGAGAAGCTGCTGGATGCAGTGTTGGTTCACGACGAAGAGCTGATGATGGCTTATCTGGAAGGCGAGGATATTGATGAGGCTGCGCTGAAGGCATGTATTCGTCAGGCGGTGCTTAATATTGAGGTGATTCCCGTGCTTGCCGGTACGGCCTTCAAGAACAAGGGTGTGCAAACACTGCTGGATGCGGTTATTGATTATATGCCCGCGCCGATTGATGTGCCGGACATCAAGGGTGTTGACCCCGATGATGAAGAGAAGGAAGACTCGCGTCCGTCTTCCGACGACGCGCCGTTTTCTGCTCTGGCCTTCAAGGTGATGAATGATCCGTTTGTCGGCTCGCTGACTTTTTTCCGTGTGTATTCCGGTGTTCTGGAATCCGGTTCTTATGTGATTAACTCCACCAAGGGTGGCAAGAAAGAGCGTATTGGTCGTATCCTGCAGATGCACGCCAATGATCGCACGGAAATCAAGGAAGTGCGCGCTGGTGATATTGCCGCAGCCGTAGGGTTGAAGTTCACAACGACAGGCGACACCCTGTGT
>JALSZZ010000026.1 GCA_027075825.1 Mariprofundaceae bacterium
GGCTCGATGCCGTACTCTACCACCTGGTGGAATCGCTGCGCCTGATTTGCCTGCAACTCTCCCCCTTTATGCCGGAAAAAACCGCCATCATGCTCAGCCAGATCATGAATCAGCCGGTGGATGTCGGCCAGCTTCGTCTGAGCACAGCAGGGGGCTGGGGCTTGCTTGCCAATGGCCATCAGTGTGCCGCGCCATCACCCGTGTTTCCCCGGCTGGATCAGTAGGCAGCGACAATGTTGAAGCGGTGGTTGACGCAGCGGGTGCCGGATGCAACGACGCTTTGTCAGCATAAACGCCTTCGTTTTCTCGGTGAGGCCCTGCACCGCCCTTATTTGTGGGTCATGAACCGTCGTTCGCTGGCCATGGCCTGTGCGATTGGCCTGTTTGTGGCTTTTATCCCTGTGCCGGGGCAAATGGCGCTTGCGGCGTTGGGAGCCGTCTGGTTTCACGGCAATCTTCCGGTATCTGTCGCCCTAGTATGGCTGACCAACCCCGTCACCATGCCACCGATTTTTTATCTGACCTACAAACTGGGCACCTGGCTATTACAGATTCCACCCGGTGATTTTCATTTTGAGGCAACGTTGACGTGGTTTGTGAACAGTCTGCAAACCGTCTTGCCGCCTTTTTTGCTCGGCTGTCTGGTGTGCGCCTGCCTGTTCAGCGCCATGGGCTATGTTCTGATGCACAGCCTCTGGCGCTGGCGGGTTGCCAACCGCTGGCGCGCACGCAATATTTGTAACGAAGGAGATTGATATGCCTCTGAGTAAACTTGAAGCACAGATAGAGATTAACAAACCACTGACGGAGGTCATCGCATTTGTTGACGACAACCGTAACGACCCGATGTGGCAAACCTCTGTGCTGGAGTCTGTAAAAGTTACCGATGGCGAACCGGCTGTCGGCACTGTTTACCATGTCAAGGAAAAATTTCTGGGCAGGGTGATTGAACAAAACTGGAAAGTCACCGAACGCCGCGAAGACGGCAGCATGTGGGCGGCTGAATCGACCAGCGGGCCTTTTCCGATGAAGGCCACGATGCGTTTTGAAGCCATTGATGGCGGCACGCGTATCACCCGCACCCTGAGCATTGATGTCGGGCGTTTCTTCAGTATTGCCAGTCCGGCAGTTGTGCATATTGCCAAGCGCGAGCTGGACATGGATTTTGCCAACCTCAAGGAATTGCTGGAAGCAGGCTGATTCCCGAAACGGTTTCCTTGAACGCTGTTTTTTACCGCACCGCCCTGCCGCCGGTTGCACGTTATTATCTGGCGGCCGTGGCGGTGCTTTTTTTACTGGCTATGTCTGCCCATATTTCTCTGCAACGTCAGTCAGCAGAAGAGGCAAGTCAACTTGTTCACCAACTGGCCAGGCATCACCACTGGACACTGAAAGATGTTCGCCTGCACATGTTGCGTGGCATATTGACCGTGTATGGCTTGCATATTCAGGCAGAGAACTGGACGCTTGATGCGCCTTATGTGTTGCTGCGCGGGCATTTCAGCAGCGACCCTGAGGCTGTTCGTCTCCGTGAGTGGCATATGCAACGCGGTCAGTTACAGCTTCCCCTGCGCTCACTTCCGGATAACGACTTCGGCCTGTTGTCGCAACTTCCCCCCTATTTACAAAGCATGATGCGTGATATTCGGCTGATTGATATGGACGAAGTGGATATTCAGCTCATGCCGGATATGCTAACGGATCAACCACTGCTGTTTCAGCGCACCCACCTGCAATGGCAATATGATGCTTCAGGAGGTCATGCCTTTGCCACCAGTCAGGGGCGGCTTGGCTTCTGGCAATGGCGAAAAAATGCGGAGCAGTCGAGTCTGAACTGGCAGAATGTCAGGGCTTCAAAGATCTTTCCGGTCAATCGCCATGCCACCGGCACGCTGAAAGGGCATATGCGCTGGCAGGGTGAAACATTGCAGGGTGATGCGCTATGGCAGAGCGGGGATGGCAGCAACCGACGGCTGGCATGGGAAGGCACGGGTGCGCTCTGGAAAACGGCTGATCTGCATGTTCATGCTGTTAACTGGCCTGTGATCGCAGTACCAGCCTTGTCTGCTGTTGATGGCTGCCAGTGGCAACAGGGGGGAATCAATGGCACAGCCAGTATTCAGCTTCAGGAAGACGGCTGGTCGTGGCGTAGCAGGGAACTGACGCTCCGGCATATCCAGACAGCGACAGCGAATGGCAGTTGCCTGCAGGCTGAGGAGCTTGTACTGCACGGGCTGGCGGCAAAACCAGAGCAGTCACAGCTCACCATCAAGCACTTTGAAGCCACTCACGGTACTGTTGATCTGCGCCATATTCTGACCGCTTCACCACCGCCGCAGCAACATATCACAGCACAGGGAACATTTCAGGACTGGCAGTTGCGCATTGACGATGATACCCGCATCGGCGATCTTTATGGCACTGTCTCATCACAGCCATCACAATGGCAACTGGCCTTGTATAACAGGACGGACGCAGCCAATGCCGAACGGGCTGGTCAATGGCAGATCAACGCTTCCGGCCAGTGGCAGGATCGTCCGGGAGAGGTGAATTTTTCACTGCAAACAACCGCTGTTCCTGTCGATGAATTTCGCCGTTTTTTTCCTCAGCGCATGGTGCGCGATGCCCTGCTTTCGGGCAATATCAACCTGCAATGGCAAGGTGCGATCCGGCGTGATGATCATGGCCAGTTGCACTGGTCAGGCGACGGCGATGCAGCCATTGACCATCTGCAATGGCAACGGGCAGGCTGGCAGGCTGGCAGTTATATGGTCAATCTTGACCATATACAGCTTGACGAAAGCGGTATGCATGTGCAACGCCTTGCCCTTGCACCATGGCAGTTACTGGCACCGCTTGTTCCCCTGACGCAAAGTCAGCCAGCGCCAGTCAGCCATCAGCTTTTCTGGCTGGAGGGCTGGCAGATTGATGAATTGCAACTGGCTGCCGGCTCATTTGCCATAGGTTGGCCGGAGCCAGTCTGGGCAAGGATTCAGGCAAGCAGCATTCATGGCATTCACCCGGGCAAGGCGCTGCATATTGAGCTTGCCGGGACAGTCATGGACGGTGCTGCTTCAGCCAGCATTCGCTGGTTTCCCTGGCATGCGCCTCAGCGTATGGATGTACGCTTCACCCTGCATGATGCCCTGCCTTTTGTTGCCAATAACTGGTTGCTCCAATCGGATATTCCCGATTTTATTCAGGGGCGCATTGATACCACGCTGGAAGTGGATAGCGACAGCGAGGATGCTTACGCTTACCAGGGCATATGGCATATTGGGCTGAGGCATGGTGAACTGGCGCAGGGTTTGCAGCAAAGCGAGCAATTTCAGCAACTGGTCGGCGCTATGCCACGAGAGGCGCTTGCTGCCTTGCGTTATCAGGATATGACCAGACTGGACATCCCGTTGCGGGGAAACTGGCAAACATCACCCTTAAGCTGGAGTCTGCTTGGCAAGGCGCTGATCCAACAGCTTCATCACAAAGTGGCGGCCAGTGCAGGTGGTAACAGTACGGAACATTACAAGCGCCATACCCTTGGCTATGTTCGCCTGCATCATGATGATCAGTTATGGCCCAATGAGCGCGCCCGTGTCCGTACCGTCATCAAAGGTTTGCACAAAACGCATGCCGTGGTGGAACTGGTGCCGCAGCTCGGACGGAGGCCATTGAATGCCGATACCATTGCGGATATTCGCTACACGCAGCAATTGCTTGAAGATTACATGGTTACGCAGCACATCAAACGCCAGCGCATTTTTCCTTTATGGCCACAGACATCACATCAGGCAGGTGGCGAAGCGGGTATTCGCATGCAGGTTGTTGATCGCACAGGGCAATAAAAAAGGCCGCGCAAAGGCGGCCTTTTCATTAAATCGCAAAAAACTCAGGGGCAGAATGCTGCCACTTCAGCCATCACACCGCGAACGGCAGCCCAACCCATGCCGAGGTTCGTTTTCTTGCTGGTGATCAGCACCAGCAAGGCATTGGGTTTACCCTCTACAATGGTCAGGAAATGATAGGTGTTATCAGAAGTCATCTGAATTTCGTAAAACTTTCCGCCTTCATCGTCGCCGCGCTGGGCTGCCAGCATTTTATAGACAGCGGAAACATTGCGTCCACGCAACATATCAACAGCAGCAGCGCCCACCGCATCCAGATAGGACTGGGTGAAATACGGTACGTTGTGGCAGGCACCCAAAATCAGGCCCGTATTCAGATCCACAACACCACAACCCAGTGCGCCATCGACATCGTTAACGACACTTTTTAATACATCATTCAAGCTCATAAGCTCACCTCCCGGTTTTTTACTCGCCTGTCGCGAGATCGATATACAAGTCACGTCTGAACGCCGACGTGGTTCCCAGGCAATTCAATAACGAACTGCTACTCTTTCTTGCCTTTTGTGGCTCCAAGCACACGCGCCAACAATACATCAGGATCAAACTGAAAGGAAGCAGCAGGCTCCGCAGCCGAAGTCGGATTGCCACCATCAGCAGCAATGATATGGGCAATTTCTTCTGCCGTATGGCGGGTTCTGCTCAATACTGTTCCCATATTGGCATGCGCCTTGCCAATTGTCGTAAGAATCAGCGGGCCGGCATACAGCGTTACTACGGAAATATGCTCGGTTTCACTAAGTACGGTTTTACTGACGTGGTTTTCATCGTGGGTCGCCTGCGCTGTCAGGGCATCGCCAAGCGAAATAATGGAGGCGCTCATGGCGGCCACGGCATCTGTTTCAATTTCGTGATCCAGCGAATGGTGTGCCACCAGCAAGCCGTCGGGACTGGCCAGAATGGCCGCGACCACACAATCAAAGTCACGCACCAGTGTTTCCAGCGCCTGGTTGGCTTTTCGCTTGCCCTGATCGGAAATCGCAAAGGATGTTTCTCCGTGTGGCATGATTATTCTCCTTGTTTATCAGAAAGTTCAACAGCAGCCAGCGTGCTGAAGTTTGGGAAGACTATCCTTGTTCACTTCCAGCATTCTCAGCCACCTGCTGACGCAGCCACTGCGCGGCGGCACGCAGTATGTCAGCCACCTGATCGCATTGATCACTGCCGCCCATGGCCATATCCGCTTTGCCACCGCCCTTACCACCGCAGGCAGCAGTCACCGCACGCATCAGTTCACCCGCATGAAAGGTAGTGGTAAGATCGCTGGTCACCCCGGCGATCAGTTGTAATTTTTTATCCCTGTGGGCAACAAAAAACAATACGCCTGAGCCAAGTTTGTGGCGTGCCTTGTCCATAAAATCGCGCAAATCGCGGACTTCTTCATCCACTTCTGTGGCCAGCAGGGAGACACCGTCAATGGATTCCACCTGCGCCATTAAACGATCCAGCGCGCCCATGGCCTGTCGTGCGCGCAGACTTTGCAGTTCACGTTCTGTCTGCTTCAATGATGCCTGCACAGCAGCGACAGCGTCAGTCACATTGTTCGAGTGGGTTTTCAGCAGGCTTGCCGCCTGTTGCAAGGCAAGGCGTTCTTCGCGCCCCAGTTGTTCGGCCTGTTCACCGGCAACAGCCTCAATACGCCGCACACCAGCGGCAATACCTGTTTCGGAAAGC
>JALSZZ010000027.1 GCA_027075825.1 Mariprofundaceae bacterium
ACGGTCTGGAACACGGCAACATGCTGACCCTGACCATTCATGTTAAGGAAAACCCGCTGGTCGCCAGCTTTGATATTGAAGGCAACAGCGAAGTCACCGACAAGGATCTGAAAAAACGCCTGAAACTGAAAAAAGGCGAAGTATTCAGCGAATCACGACTGCGTATTGATATGAATACCATCCGCAGGCTTTATATCAGGGATGGTTTTTACCAGCTGAGCATTACACCGCAAAAGAAACTGCTGGATGATGGCCGTCTGGCGCTGACGCTGAACATCGATGAAGGGAAGAAAACCCGTGTTCAGCAAATTCGTTTTGTGGGCAACAAGGCGTACACCGATGAGCAGCTTCGGGCGCAGATTCATACCCGTGAAAGTGATTTCATGAGCTGGTTTTCAGATCGCGATATTGTCGATTCCAGGCGTTTCGGCAACGATATTCAGATTCTTACCCAGTATTATCAGGATCATGGCTATCTTGATGCCCGCGTGAATACAGCGCAATTGTCGCTGGCACCTGGCAAGCAGGCATTTAACCTGACCTTCAATCTGCATGAAGGGCCGGTCTATACGGTTAATGCGGTTGATTTTCATGGCGATATTGTGCCCGATCGCAAAACGCTGGAAGCTGCTTTGAGCATTCACAAGGGTGAAACCTATTCGTTATCGCAACTGCGCGAAAGCATTCAGAAACTGACGGAAACCGTGGGCAACGAGGGGTTTGCGTTTGCCACTGTCACGCCATTATTCCAGCGTAATCTGGAGGCCCGTGAAGTAGGGATTATCTTTGATATCCGCAAGGGGCGCGAGGTATATATCCAGCGCATCGAAATCGAAGGCAACCAGAAAACCAATGATAATGTCATCCGCCGTGAAATGCGGCAGGATGAGGGTGCCCGCTATTCAGCCGAGCATATGCGCCTGAGCAAGGAACGTCTGGGGCGTTCACAGATCTTCAAGGATGTTCGCTTCTCCATGCCAGAAACCGATATTAACGACAAGGTGAACGTTAAAGTCAAGGTGGAAGAAGATCGTACCGGCTCGCTGATTGTGGGCGCGGGCTTTTCGCAACTGGAAAAAGTACTGGTACGACTCAAGGTCTCCGAAAAGAATTTTCTCGGCAAGGGGTATAATACCAGCCTGACCGCAGATGTGGGCGCAAAAACCCAGAATATTGATGCCAGCATCACCGACCCTTATTTTCTGAATAAGGATATTGCCGCCACCTTGCGCATTAACAAGACGCAAACCCAGTTGCAGGCCATCACCCAATACAAGCAGAATAATGCCGGTGGCGGTGTCAACTTCAGCTTTGCACTTTCAGAACATGCACGCTATGCCATCGGCTATGACTATTTGCGGGCGCATTTAAGCAATATCGCCAACACAGCATCGTTGATTCTGCAATCTCAGGCTGGCATCCAGACAACGGGCGAACTCACGCAATCGCTGACCTGGGATAGTCGCGACAGATTAGTGGGTACGACGCGAGGCTATTCGCACAGTTTAAGTCTCGGCGTAGCGGGCGTTGGCGGTGCTAACCGTTTTGTGGAAGGTGCCTTGTCGCTGAGTGGTTATTTTCCGTTGAGTGATGATTTTACGCTGCGCACCAAAATTGGCGGCAGGGTTATTTCAGGTTATACCGGCAAAACCGTGCCGATTTATCGCCGTTATTCCTTAGGCGGTGTGGGCAGTCTGCGTGGATTTGATTATTACGGCGTATCACTGCGCGATCCGGCAGCGCCGAACGATCCTGTTGGTGGCGACAAGCAGGCAACCGCATCGCTTGATCTGTTTTTCCCCATTCCTTACATGGAAACATCAGGCTTCAGAGGTGTGTTGTTTACCGATGCAGGCACCGTCTGGGGGACGGCAAAGACAACCGTTGGCGCGCTTAACATCAATGTGGCAGAACCCTTCTCAACCGCCAAAATACGCACATCCTACGGTTTTGGCCTTGAATGGGCCTCTCCGGTTGGCCCGGTCACCCTGACATGGGGCAAGGCAGCCCGCACGCAGCCTGGCGATTTTACCCGTACCTTTGAGTTTGGCCTGGGTACAACCTATTAGTGGGCACAACTTATTAGCATTAGTGGGTACAACTTATTAGCCGTCACCGTTCATCCTGCTTCCCTGTTACCCGGAGAGGAAAACAGAGAAGCAGGATGAATGTATAACGTATGGCTGTGTCAGGCGCGACCACCGGAAATATAATGCTGCATCACCGTATAGTCGGCATTGATGCGGCGAATCATTGAGGCGGTGTTTTTAAGCACATAGGCGAATAGTGAAAATACCAGATCCTGATTCTCGCGCATGATTTGTGCGTAACCGTTACGGGTTAACATATAGATTTCACAATCTGTTTCGGCTCGCACTGTGGCAGAAACCGGATCGCCGGTGAGAAAAGACATTTCTCCGAACAAGTTGGCCTCGCCTTCGGAGGCCAGTTTAACCCCGTTGCAATGAATGGAAATGCTTCCTGAGCGAACAAGGTATAGCGCCCCGCCGGGTTTACCCTGTTCCAGAATAACATCTCCTGCCTTGTATTGGCAGACATCTGTGACCTTGTTAATAAGGCGCGCATCCGCCGAGTCGATCTTTTCCTTAAAGACTTTTTCTTCCAGCCAGGCAATATCCAGACCCATTTCAATCCCTCCTGTTTCGGGCAAAATAACCAGCCCTCACAATCACTGTGCGAGCATCCTGTCGTCATCCGGGCGCAATGTAAACCGTGCGAAAACAAGGGCCGTGACCTGTATTACAAAAACAGATAACGACGACATCTGTCATCTTCGGCTGGTTATGCCAGCACAGGCAGTTGTTAACGAATATACACCAGTTCACCAATATGGCAGCGGTCGAACAAGGTGATGATATCCTGATTGGCCATGCGGATGCAGCCATGGGAAGCTGGCGTGCCCAGCAGGTCTTCGCGGTGCGTGCCGTGAATATAAATCATGCGCTGAAAGGTATCATGACAACCACGGCGGTTGATGCCCTGCTGATCACCGCTTAAGCGGATAATGCGCGTTAAAATCCAGTCGCGTTCATTATGTTGTGCAGGATCATAAAAGCCGACGGGTTTTCTGGCGATAAATGCGGTCATGAGCGGCATGCCTGCGCCTGTCAGGGCAGCGATACGATGACGACCGGTGGGCGTTTGCCATGAGTCGCGTCGGTTGCCCGGGCCTTTTTTGGCGGTGGAAACCGGATAGCAATAACGCACACCGTTTTTTTGATGATGAATTAACAACTGTCGCTGGCAATCAATCTGTATCATGTCTGTCCCATCACTGCGGCAAGTCCCAGGGCGCTGGCCAGCAGGGCAAAAACCACCGCCAGTTTCCGGCGGAGCTGTTGCTCTGACCAGTGGCTGTGTAACTGAACGGCAAACACTGCGCCCTGACGGGCACCGACGGCAATGCCCAGCCAGATGCAGAGCAGCCATGGCAGCCACGTCTGCATATGCTGCCACCATTGATCATGCAGCAAGGCATTCAGTCCGCAGGCCATGCTCACCATGACAAAGCCGCAAAAGCCCGATGTGGCAACGGCAGCGCTTAACGGCAACAGGCGTCGCAACAGGGGCATCAGCATGGTGCCGCCACCAATCCCCAGCAGGCCGGACACATAGCCCACCAGCGGCGATGCCATCACAGGAGAGAAGGGTAGCGTTGGCGTGCGGGCGCGCCACAAATCTGCCGCGATCCAGCCATCCAGCAGCATCAGCAGCAGTAATATCTGCCAGGCCATCAGATGAAAACTGTTCCACAGGCCCAGCGCTGCGCCCGCAATCAACCATGGCAACATGGCTCTGGCATGGGCAACATTCACATGGCCCTGGTGCCAGTGCGCCAGCGATGCGTTGCCGCCTGTCAGTATAATGGCAATCATGCTGGCGGAAACGGCAATGCCGACCGACCATGGATGTTGTGCGTCGGCCAGCAATGGCAGCAGCAGTGTCAGCAACGGTGTGTAGATCAGGCCGCCGCCAACGCCTGCCAGTGCTGCCAGCGTGCCACCGGCATAACCGGCCAGCAGGCCACCGGACAGGCATGCGGCAAACGGCAATAGCTCAGCGCCCATCGTGTGATTTGGTCAAAGACATGAGCTGCATCCTTTTCATTTTATGGTGAATGCGTATGATGCCGCACTTTTTCCACCGCATTCTGCACAGGCACGGAGGCTGTTTACATACCATGGTTACCCTTTATTCCGATCCGAAATGTCCACATTCGCACCGCACGCGCATTGTGTTGGCGGAGAAAGACTTGCCTGTTGAGACCATTGAATATGAAGCGGATGAGATTCCCGAAGACTTCAGGCAAATCAACCCTTATGCAACACTGCCGACAGTGATCGACCGCGAAGTGGTGTTTTTTGAATCTGCTGTGATCAATGAATATCTGGACGAGCGTTATCCACATCCGCCGCTGAAGCCAGGCTCACCGGCAACGCGGGCGCAGATGCGGCTGGCGGTTATGCGCATTGAGCAGGAATTGTATCCGCTATATTTCAATCTGATCCGGGTGAAAAAGAAAACCGAACCATTGCGCAAGATTCGCAGTTATTTTGATATGCTGGATGCTTACCTGGCCAAACAGGAGTTCTTTATTGGCGAGCAATACACCCTGGCGGATGTCTCCATGGCACCCATTTTGTGGCGCATGAAGCCGAATAATGTTGATTTGTCAAAATGGCGTTACCTGAATCGCTATGCCCACAGCCTGTTTGAACGTCCGGCGTTTGAACGCGCGCTGTCGGAATACGAGGAATTGCTGCACGATTCCTTCTGAGTTGATCGTGACGACACAGACTGCCGCCAGTTTTTCCGTGCTGGCAAAGGCAGCAGATTCCCATGCCCGGCGTGGTCGGCTGCGCTTGCCGCATGGCACGGTGGAAACGCCCGTGTTCATGCCGGTCGGCACGCAGGCCACGGTCAAGGCCATGACCCCGGCAGAGCTGGTTGATGATGTGAAAGCCGACATTATTCTCGGTAACACCTATCATTTGATGCTCAGGCCGGGAGCGGATGAAATAGCACAGCTTGGTGGTCTGCATCGTTTTATGGCCTGGGATCGTCCGATTCTGACGGATTCCGGCGGTTTTCAGGTGTGGTCGCTGGGTGATCTGCGCAAGATTGAGGAAAATGGCGTGCGTTTTCGCTCCCATATTGATGGCGCTTCATGGTTTCTCGGCCCCAGGGAAAGCATGGAAATCCAGCGCAAGCTGGGCAGTGATATTGTCATGGCCTTTGATGAATGCACGCCCTGGCCAGCCAGCAGGGAGCAGGCGGAAGCCTCGATGCGGATGTCCATGCGCTGGGCGGAAGACTGCCGTCGTTACTTGCCGCGCAACAGTCGTCAGGCATTGTTCGGCATTGTGCAAGGCGGCATGTATGCGGATTTGCGTCTGCAAAGTCTGGCCATGATCCAGAACATGGACGTGGAAGGCATTGCTATTGGCGGGCTTTCCGTGGGGGAGCCCAAAGAAGAGATGCTGGCCATGCTTGATGCACTGGCGCCGGCACTGGATCCGGCCCGGCCGCATTATGTCATGGGCGTG
>JALSZZ010000028.1 GCA_027075825.1 Mariprofundaceae bacterium
TGCTCAAACGTGATAACGTTGCAACAGGTGATGAACCATTTCCAGCCTGCTTTGGCACGCCAGCGTCTGTTGAAGCAATATTGCCCACCTACCTTGGTGGCTCGCAGGCTGCGCGTTTGCAACAACGCCTTGATCAGGGACGTGAACATTATCGCCGCTCCTGATCAGGCTTGCAGGGCTTGCCCATGAGTGAGCCTCTGCTGGCCAGTCTCTGGCTGCCCATGCTGACCGCCTATTTGCTTGGCGCCATTCCTTTTGGCCTGTTATTCAGCAAACTGCTGGGTAAAAAAGACCCGCGTGACTATGGCAGTGGTAATATCGGTGCCACCAATGCCATGCGCACCGGCGGTAAAACAGTGGGAGTGCTCACTTTACTGGCGGATATGATGAAGGGCGCAGTGCCTGTGGCGCTGGCCCTGCATATTGCGCATTACGCAGAAAGTACGGTGGCACTGATTGCGTTATCCGCCTTTCTCGGGCATATTTTCCCTGTTTATCTGAAATTTCAGGGAGGCAAGGGCGTAGCCACCATGTTCGGCGTGCTTATTCCCTGGTTGCCCTGGCTGGCGCTGGCCGCCTTTGCACTGTGGCTGCTGGTCTTTTACACGACGCATTATGTGGCCCTGGCTTCCATACTGGCAGCGCTGGTGTTGCCTGCTGGCGGCTGGTGGCTGGGCAAGGATTTAGCCGTATTGCTGGTGTTAGTGGTGCTTGCTCTGCTGGTCATGGTGCGTCACCATAGCAATATTCGTCGTCTGCTGCGCCATGAAGAACCACGAACCGGGGGAGCCAGAGCCGATGAGGACTATGTCGAACCCGAAGACCCCGGCATTGCGAGGTAGCCATGAAGATTCATCTGATTTTGTTGTTATTATGCCTGAGCCTGTTTTCATCCGTACTGCTGGCCGATGATAATGCTGATGGTACGGCATTAAAGCCTGATGTCAGCCAGCCATATGTGGTCAAACCAGGTGATACCCTGTGGGATATTGCCGACCATTTTTTCAAAGACCCGCATCGCTGGATGCAAATCTGGGAGCGTAATCTGTACATCACCAATCCCGACCTCATCTATCCCGGCAACAAAATATGGTTTGATCCGGCCGCTGTAGGCAAACCATTGGCCAGGACTAAAACTGACAGCACGGACACAGATAACACCGCACCTGCGGCGACTGCCCCGCACTACAAGAGGTCCGCAGGCATCAACCATGCCAGAATCATGACCCCTGATGAAATCAAGACCGTTGGCGGTCTGACACTGGTCAGGCCTTCACCGCGAATTATCGTCAAGGAAGTGCAGCGGGTTGAGCAAGGCGCACAGCCTGCCATCGTGCTGCCGGAATTATTACGCCGCACCATGATCTTCCCCGTCGATGAGGATTTTCCCACGGTTGGCTATATTCTTGATTCAACCGAGCCGCGTATTAACTATGGCGCCAATGATGTGATTTATCTGCGCCTTGGTATTACCCCAAAAGTAGGCGATCGCTTTGATATTTTCCGTCAGGGCCACGTTGTGGAAGATATTGCCAACGGCGACGACCTTGGTGTACTGATGCACCATCTGGGGCAAATCCAGGTGATCGAAACGCAGGGCGGGATTTACAAGGGACGGATTTTGTTTGCCTTCACCGAAATCTCGCGTGGTGATTTGCTACAACCGGCAGTGGATATTGGCCAGAAAATCAGACCTGTTGTCTCGCAATACAATATGCAGGGCCGCATCGTTTATTTGCAGGATGATACCAACGAAGTCAGCAATAATCAGATTGTCGGCATCAACCTTGGCTCACGCCAGCACTTGCAACCTGGCATGCGCTTCTCTGTTTTCCGGCAGGGCCGTGAAGTGACTGACCAGCACACCGGCAATGTTGTTCAGTTGCCAAAAGAGCGCATTGCGCAGTTGGTTGTGCTGTCAGCAACCAGTAATGCTGCCATGGCCATTGTCACCGAGGCCCGCTCTCCCATCAACCTTGGCGACAGCGTTCGCCCTTATGGCCGCTGACGAACATACAATACGCTAATAATAATTCTGCGATCAACGCAGAATAACAGGATTCCCAATCAATGAAATTTAACGAACTCGGGCTGTCGCCCGAATTATTGCGCGCTGTCGAAGGCGAGGGCTACACCTCGCCCACGCCAGTACAGGCGCAGGCGATCCCGCTGATTCTGAAAGGCAGGGACGTGCTCGCTGGGGCGCAGACAGGAACAGGCAAAACAGCGGGTTTTACCCTGCCCATGCTTCACCTGATGCAGCAAAAACACCCTGAACGTCGCAAAAAACACGCCGTGAGAGCACTGGTATTAACTCCTACCCGTGAACTGGCGGCACAGGTCGGCGAAAGTGTTCGCACCTACGGTCAGCATCTTGCATTGCGCTCCGCCATTGTTTTCGGTGGTGTTGGCATCAATCCACAAATTCAGACGCTGCGGCGTGGTGTGGATATTCTCGTGGCCACGCCCGGGCGTTTGCTGGATCTGGCTAACCAGGGGGAAGCTGATCTTGGCAGCATTGAGTTTTTTGTGCTTGATGAAGCCGATCGCATGCTCGATATGGGCTTTATTCACGATATTCGACGGGTGCTGAAGCTGCTGCCCGAAAAACGTCAGAACCTCTTGTTTTCAGCAACATTCTCTGATGAAATCAAGCAGCTTGCTGATGGCTTTCTGAAAGCACCGGCCTATGTTGAAGTGGCTCGCAATGTCGCTTCGCACCAGGTCACACAAATGATTCATCCGGTCAGCAAAAGCAAGAAACGGGCTTTGCTTTCACACCTTATCCTGGATGGCGAATGGCAGCAGGTACTGGTCTTTACCCGCACCAAGCATGGTGCCAACCGACTGACTAAACAACTGGACAGCGATGGCATCCAGGCCGCTGCCATTCACGGCAACAAGAGTCAGACAGCCCGCACCAAAGCGCTTGCCGGCTTCAAGAGCGGCAGCATTCGGGTGCTGGTGGCGACGGATATTGCCGCCCGTGGACTGGACATTGATCAGTTACCCCACGTCATCAACTATGAATTGCCCAATGTAGCAGAGGATTATGTTCACCGTATCGGACGCACCGGCAGAGCCGGGCATCGTGGCGAGGCGGTTTCTCTGGTCTCGGCAGATGAGCAAAAGCTGTTGCAGAGCATCGAGCGTTTGCTGAAGAAACGCATTGAAAAAACCACGGTTGCCGGTTTCGAGCCGACAGCGGAAGATATGCCCGCAGAACAAAAGCCGGCAAATACCCGTCAGCCACGCGGCAAACGGGCCGCAGAGCATCGCCGTCCACGCCGGGCGCGCCGCTCAGGCAGCGCACGCCCTGGAAGGCTCTGATATTTTGAGGTGAAGATAACACCAGGAGTCTGTCGGACTTTGACAAATCTACTGTGAAAAACCGAATATTGGCCAAATATTTGCCCTGCTTTTGTTAAATAGTGCTGCTATTCGCCGCCAACAGGCCGTATATTTGACTCAATCCCGCTGTTTCTCGTGACGATTGCCAAAGTCCGACAGACTCCCAGGGGGAACTTGTTGTTGCCAGGAGGAAGCTTATGAGTCAACGTAAGGCATACCGCAAACGGCCGGAGTTTTATGTTACCGCCGTGCAACTGGATCTGGAAGAGCTTCAGTTGACGCACCGAAAATGGGGGCATACGCAAAGCTGCAAAACCGGTGACTGGCTGGTCAATAATGGCGGTGATGTGTACACAGTCGATAAAAGCTACTTTCGCGAGCATTATCAGCGCATCAGTCCTGGTGTTTATAAGAAAATCGCTGCTGTCTGGGCAGAAGTCGCCGAGTATGACGGCGAGTTGCCAACCCTGGAAGGGACTTCCGCCTACAGGGCGGGTGATTACCTTGTCTTTGATGCCGAGCAGGGCGGCCATGGCTATCCCGTTCCCAGATTGCGCTTTGAACGCATGTATGAAGAACTTGAATCAAATCTCCATTTGAGCAAATCGCAGCAAGCTTATATTGATGAGCGCATCAAACCACGCATGGCAGCCTTCAAAAAGAAAGCGCAATTCAATCGCCGCCGCTATTACCTCTGGCAAACCACTGCCATTATCACAGCAGCGCTGGTACCGGTGTTTACCGCCTTTAAGGAACCGGGCATACAATGGATCGTTGCCATGCTGGGAGCTTCTTCAGCAATTACCGCCGGTGTGCTTGGCCTGTTCAAACATCAGGAAAACTGGATGCGTTATCACCGCGTCTATAATGAACTTGACAGCATGCTTTCCCGTTTTGAACTGGGGCTGGGCGAATATAGTGATCGTGAGCATGCTTTCGAGCTGCTGGCGGAAAATTGTGAAAACATTCTGCAAATGGCCAGCGGCCAGTCCACCCAAAGTCATCTTCATGACAAAAAGGAAGCAGCTTCCCAGTCAGGCTGAACAGATCATGAAGCCCACATCCGGTCAGCCTGCAGGGCACTCTCCTGCTATATTTTCGGTTTTCTCGGTTTTCCTGGGCATTGTAGCACGGAACCACCGTAAGGGTATAATGTTATCAGGCTTATCATAGCTGGCGCGCGACTAAAGTCGCACCTCCCATTACTGCGAATTCTGGAAGTGAGGCTTTAGCCTCGCTAGTTTACGAAGTCATCAAAGACTTTTGTGCCGAATTTACATCTCTAAGGGTGCATTCCATTAGTGTGCCAACTTAAATATTCAGGTGGATGGATGGGGTTGGTTTGACGCTTACGAAGCTGTGTGGCTTCAGTTTGCGCTGTGTGAGCATATGTTGTCGGGCCAGCAACTGCTGTCGGCCCAGAAAAGGGCCTGATCAGGAGGCGGTGACGTGAATTGTTGCCACTGCTGACGCAACACGGCTTCATCTGCTTCGGATACATCACCACGGCGCTGACGAATGCGTTGCAGCTGCGTTTCCGGCGAAATATCCAGCCAGATCAGGCGATAGTCTACGCCCTGTTCGGTGGCGAGATCGCTGGCTCGTTGCCGCCATTCATCGGTGAGAAAAGTGGCATCAAGAATTACGGGCCAGCGGGCTGTCAACAGTTGACTGGCAGCTTGCATCACAGCATCCAGCGTTCGTCTGTTCATATCTTCGCCATAGCGTTCAAGGTGGGGAAATTGCCGGTGCAGGCGACGGCGCAAGGCATCCGAGCGAACAATCACGGCCTGCATGGGGCCGCAGCCACGCAAGGCAAGATGGCTTTTGCCGCTACCGGAATAGCCGCCGATGGCAATTAGTTGTGGTGGCTGTGGCGCTTCGCCCAGTAGCTGCTCCATCAGCGCGCAATAATACTGTGTGTCGGCGTTGGCCGCGCCTGTTTGCAAGGCGCTGACTTTGGCACGCACGGCAGCACGATAGGCGGCAAATAAACGCAGTGTGCCAGCTCCCTGATAATCGCCGCTTTGCTCCAGATAACGGGAGATAAAACGCATAGCCAGATCATGCCGCTGATGCGCCAGTAAATCCATGAATAAAAATGCGGCATCATTCATGGTGTCGATGATGGCCAGTTCATCGTTGAACTCGATGCAGTCAAAGGCCTGGGGATGATCATTGATCAGCGTCAGATT
>JALSZZ010000029.1 GCA_027075825.1 Mariprofundaceae bacterium
TTGCGGTACAGTTGCTGGCGTTTTGTGATACTTGCTGCGGCCCTGGCCTCGTCCAGCCAGCGATCCACATCGGCATTGCGGTAGCGACCACGATTCGCCCCTTTGGGCGGCCACATGGATGAATGCAGAATCCAGCGGTAAATATCCGGATCAGAAATTCCCACCCATGAGAGCGAAAACAGCTGAAAATCACCGCGTTTGATGCGGGCATAGAAGGCTCCCCATTCCAGTGATTCCACTTTTACATCCAGGCCAATCCTGCGCCATTGATCGGCAATGGCCGTGGCCAGTTGCAGGCGCTCGGGGTTGGTGCTGGTGCGATACGTCAGATGCGCCCGCCAGCCATCTGCTTGCCGGGGCAATCCGGCAGCATCAAGCAGGGCTTTGGCCTGTTGCGGATCATAATCAAAAGCGGCCAGCCTGGCAGATGCCCAGTGCCGGGGGGTCAGTACGGTTTCTGCCAGCACAGGAGCATCGCGCAGCAGGGCGCGTTTCAGGGCAGCGCGATCAAGCGACAGCATCAGCGCCTTTCGCACGCGAAGATCACACAGCAAGGGATCCTGCATATTGATACCGATATAACTGAAAGTGGTTGACGGGGTGGTGGCAATCTCCACGCCCGGCTGCCGCCGCAGAAAATCCAGCATATGCAGCGGGAAATCATTTTGCATGAAATCAATTTCGCCGCGTGCCAGCTTGAGTGCGCGCGTCACCGCATCCTTGACACGAATGAACTGTACATGGGTTGGCCACTGCCCTGTCGCCTGTCGTCGCTCCAGCAGCAGACGCTGGCCCTGCCAGGATTTGGCGATAAAAGGGCCGCAGCCAGTGATGATGCCGGTGTGCTGTGGCATGGCAGCCAGTCGGCGTGGCAGAATACCCACATTCAAACGTGTTAATAATGAACTGTCCGGGCTGGATAATTGCAGGCGAAGATGCCGCGCATCAATGGCTTCGATGCGTTCCACCACAGCAAAACCGGCGCGCAGCGGACTGCCACGCGCCGGATCGAGAATGCTGTTCAGCGTCGCTGCCACATCGGCAGCTTCCAGCCGCTGGCCATCGTGAAAAAACACATCATCGCGCAGCGTGAACACCCATTCCCGTGGCGAGACCTGTTGCCAGCTTGCGGCAACATCCGGCCGGGGCAGAAAATCCTCTCCCTGCTTCACCAGACCGCGATGAATCAGCGCCTGAATTTTTTGCGAGGCGGCATCCGTCGCATAACGGGGATCAAGGCTGATGGGCATTTGCGCCAGGCCCACGCGCAACCAGCCGGGAGCCACGGCCTGCTGCGTGCAACTGCCAGACAGCAACAGCAACAGCACATACAGGCTGCATCGCCCGATCATGCCTGTTGCCAATACGTCATACACTCCACATGGCCGGAAAAAGGAAACAGATCCAGTGCCCGCGCTGCCTGCAGGCGATAGCCTTGTGCCGCCACCAGTCCGGCATCACGGGTGGCAGATGCCGGATCACAATGCACCATCACGATGCTGCGCGGCAACAAACGATGCAGTTGTCGGCATACAGCTTTCGCCCCCTTGCGTGGTGGATCGAGGATCAGGCAATCGGCTCCTGTCATGCTTTCCGTCGGCTGAAAACGCCCCAGTAAATCAAGCTGATGATAATGCGCTGACAAGCCGTGCCACTTCGCTGTTGCGTTGGCCGCGCGCACGCTGGCAGGATGGACCTCAAAGCCCTCAACCCGTCGCCCTTCAGCGGCCAGTGGCAGCGAAAGATTGCCAATACCGGCAAATAAATCGACAACATAAGCAGAAGCTGGCAACCACGCCTGCAGCTGTTGAATCATCTGCCGGTTGCCTTCGGCATTGCCCTGCACAAAATCATCCGGGCCGACCTGCAACAGCAATTCACCGCCAGCGAAGGGCAAAGTATCGTGAAATTGTCGCACAGGACGATGAAGCGGACGACTCACCGCCGCATGATGCCACCACCACTGAATAGCTGTTGTTGCCACCGACAAGGGAAGATCGCCGGGTGCTGGCAATCGCGATGGCTTGTTGTCATATTCGAGCACCGCATGTATGCCGTCACTCAATAGCACAGCAGAACAGGCGCTGGCATCCCGGCATGCCGCCGCAGGCCAGCGCGCCAACAGGTCATTCAGCGCCTGCTCCAGCGCCATGCAATGCGCATGCGTCACCAACTGATGCGATTGCGGCGCATAAAAGCCCGGCCTGCCCTGTGCATCCAGATGCCAGCGGACACGTCGTCGCCGCGAGGCGGGAACACCAGCGGCATGCCATTGAACATCGCCATGCCATACCGACTGCAAGGCACGTCTGACCCAGTCCGACTTGATGGCAGCCTGCGCTTGTGGCCGCACATGCTGAAAAACGCAGCCGCCGCATTGCCCGGCCAGCGTGCAGGGCGCTTCACAGCGACTGGCTGAAGGCTGCAATACATCGACCAGTTGCGCCCGCCGCACGCCATGACGCAGGCCGTCAGGACGGTAACTGACCTGTTCGCCTGCGATCACATCACCCAGCAGCACCTCACCCTGAGCATCACGAATACGCCCGGCGCCGCCGGGCAGGATTTGTTCCACAATCCCCTGTGTCGTCATTGACGCAAAAAATCATCCATGCGCGCCACTGCCTCATCCACCGTGCAATCATCCGTGACAAGGCGAAGATCAGCGCACTGCTGGTACCAGGGACGGCGTTGCCGATCCAACTCGCGCATACGCGCCATCGCATCGTCACCCTGCAGAACAGGTCGGTTGCTATCCCCGGCAACGCGCTTAGCCAGTACTTCCGGCGATGCATCCAGCCAGATCACCGTACACTGGCCAAGTTGCCGACGGTTATCCTCACGCATGATCACGCCGCCGCCGGTGGCCAGCACGCCACCCTGTGGCGAGGCAATACACTGCTCCAGGCAGGCGCTTTCCAGCGTTCGGAAGGCATCTTCGCCATCTTCAGCAAAAATACGCGGAATCGCCTTGCCTGCCTGTTGAACAATACAGGTATCAAGATCAACAAACGGCAACCCCAGATGTCGGGCCAGCGCCTGCCCCAGCGTGCTCTTGCCAGCGCCCATCAGACCGATCAGCGCAATCACCGGTTGTGTCATGGAAACTCCAGAAACCGCTCAATCTTGTCGCACACATGATCGATGGGTTCCTTGTTCACCAGGGACTCAACAATGCGTTCGTTCAGCTCTTCTGCCACACTCCGGTCAAAGCCAAAGGCTTTGGCTACCGAATAAAAAATAGCGCCTTCCCGTTCATCGGTTTCGCCATCAGCCAGCATCATGGCGGCAATCTCCACCAGTTGCTGCACCTTTTCCCGCGTTTTTCGCGGTACGACAAAACGCGTCGCATCCGGTGCATTCATGATTTTTTGCAGTTCTTCCTCAGACAATTCGACGCGCTGACAAACCGCTTTGAGGCAAGCCATTTCAGATTCTGTCACTTTGCCATCAGCTTTCATCACCGCAACAATATTTTTCACTGCGGATTTTTTTTCTCTCGACGACGGCCATTCAAACCATGCCATACGCATTACTCCTGTGGATGTCAGCCCCTGTAGCGAAGCTGACAAAGCGATAGTCTATCCGGTTTTATTCATTTGGGGAATAAGCGCCGCTTTTCCGATGGCTTTTTGACGATAGAGTTGCAGCAGTTTCAGCACCATCGGAGGGAAACATGAGCAATATGGATCAGGATGCGTTTGATTATCACAGCAAGCCGGTGCCGGGCAAGATTTCTGTTCGTGCCAGCAAACCCTGTATCACCCAGCGCGATCTGTCGCTGGCCTACACCCCCGGTGTTGCAGCGCCCTGCCTGGCCATTGCCGACGATCCATCCAAAGCTGATGACTACACCTCACGAGCCAATCTGGTCGGCGTGATCAGCAATGGCACAGCCGTGCTTGGCCTTGGTGATATCGGACCACTGGCGGGCAAACCGGTGATGGAAGGCAAGGGCGTGTTGTTCAAACGCTTTGCGGATATTGATGTTTTCGATATTGAACTGGATGAGAAAGACCCCATGGCCATGGTCGAAACCATTGCCCGCATGGAGCCAACCTTTGGCGGCATCAACCTGGAAGACATCAAAGCCCCTGAATGCTTTATCGTCGAGGAAGAACTGAAAAAACGGGTTAATATCCCCGTGCTGCACGACGATCAGCATGGCACAGCGGTGATTCTGGCTGCTGCTTTTCTCAATGCCCTGTATTTACAGAAAAAAGACATTGACAAGGTGAAAGTGGTCTGCCTGGGAGCAGGCGCTGCCGGTTTTGCCTGTATGAAACTGATTGAGCAACTCGGCGTGCCGCGTGAGCATATTCTGTTTCTTGACCGCAAGGGCGTGATTCACCATCAGCGCGAAGAAGAACTGCCGCCGCACAAGGCGTATTTTGCCACCAGCCGCAGTGAACGGACGCTGGCAGAAGCCATGCAGGGCGCGGATGTTTTTATTGGTCTCTCACAGGGGAATATGGTATCGCAAGATATGTTGCGCAGTATGGCCGAGTGCCCCATTGTGTTTGCCATGGCCAACCCGACCCCGGAAATCGCTTACGACCTGGCGATGAAAACACGCAAGGATCTGATCATGGCCACAGGCCGTTCGGATCATCCGAATCAGGTCAATAATGTGCTGGGCTTTCCTTTTCTTTTCCGGGGCGCGCTGGATGTGTGCGCCACCTGCTTTAATGAAGAAATGAAAATCGCCGCCGTCCATGCCCTGGCTGAACTGGCACGCGAGGATGTCCCCGCTTCGGTGCTTGATGCCTATGGCGAAAAAGATCTTCGTTTCGGCCCCTTGTATATTCTGCCCAAGCCCTTTGACCCGCGCCTGATCCAGGTGGTGCCACTGGCTGTCGCCAAAGCTGCCACGGCCACCGGTGTCGCCCGCAAACCCTTGCAGGATGCTGATCAATATGCAGAGGCCCTGCTCTCCCGCATCAGCCCTTCACGCTATTTCATGCGTCAGGTGATTGAACAGGCGCGCCATCACCCCCTGCGTCTGGTACTGCCTGAAGGCGAAGACCCCGAAGTCATTCGCGCTGCGGCGCTGATGCGTGAAGAGGGCATTGCCCTGCCAACCCTGATTGGTCAGGGCAGCCTGATTGCCGCACAGGCCCGGTCACTGGGGATTTCCATGGATGGCATTCAGGTGCTGGATCCCCGGCAGGAGCGCAGCAAACTGGAAAGCTTCGCTGATGCCTGGTATTTTGATCGCAAACGACAGGGGGTGTTGCGCCGTGGCGCCATCCATACCCTGCGCCATGATGCCAATGTGCTCGGTGCCGTAATGGTACGTCAGGGCTTTGCCGATGGCATGATTACGGGTCGCAGTGGCCATTATAACGATGCGCTTGGCCCGATCCTCAAGGTGCTCGGCCATAGTCAGCACGGGGAGCGCTACCACGTTTATGGCATGTATGTGATGATGATGGAAGATCAGGCGTATTTCTTCGCTGATTGCACTGTCAATGTGGACATGAGTCCGGAAGAACTGGCCGAACTGGCGGTGCTGGCGGCCAGTA
>JALSZZ010000030.1 GCA_027075825.1 Mariprofundaceae bacterium
CTCAATGTTTTTTGTTTTGATCTGCCTCAGGCGTGCGCAGGCTGTCTTCAAGCTTCATGTACCATGGAGATTGCGTATCTTTCCGGTAAAAAAACAGCATCAGATCCTGCTTGCGAATTTTTCCATCCAGCAGGTTTTTGACTTTGATGTTCACCTTGACGCGACCACGCAGCTCTGAACTGTCCAGTTCACACAACACCAGTTCATAACTCATGATATCCAGTGTTTCGGGTTTTTGCAGAAACAGGCGTTGCAGCAAATAAGGAATATCGACGCGGGTGGCAATATCAGGCTCGTGGTAACTGGCTGCCTTGTCGAAATCCTTGAACTGAATATCCTCAATAAAGGAAGATGCAAGCTGACGCAGTTGCGCACGTTCGCCGCCCAGAGGCAGGCCGAACGAGTAAAACGCGCCACCGGAGAAATGCACAGCCCCGAAATACGCAGCAACAATGACGATCAGGGCAAAAAGAAGGCGCATTCAGACTCCGAAGTGAGATCTGGAGCGGACAACGGGAGTCGAACCCGTGTCATCAGCTTGGGAAGCTGAGGTAATACCGTTATACGATGCCCGCAGCAAGGCGCATCTTAGTGGGATGCCGTTGAGGGTCAAGAACGCGACGACCAATTTCGGTTTGAAAAGCCTGGTGACGGTTATGATACTATAAGCCCGGCAGACAATATTGCTCTGCAAGGCTTATCAGTATAGCGCAAACTGCTTGTGGGGGTGTCAGGCTAAAATGTTTTCAGGTAAGCGATCACTGCTTTTCTGTTATCGTCTTTTTGCATGATGGGAAGCGTGGGCATGGTCAGGTCATATTTGTTCTCTTCGCGTAGTTGTCTGGCATAAGCGTCGCCAGCGGCAATCATCGCCCTGGGCGATTTAATCCAGCGATCCAGCCATTGTTCATCCCGGCGTTTGCTAATATCTTTCAAACCGGGGCCGAGCTTGCCGACTGCTCCGGCGGTATGGCAGCGAGCACATACATCCTGGAAAATTTCCTGCCCTCTGGCAAGCAAGGCATCGTCTGCCGCCAACGCGAGAGGGGAACTGCACAGCCATAGTAACCCGGCTGCGATCAATACGTTTCTGGTGTTCATCCCGTACTCCTCTGAAGCGCTACTTACCTCTTCCTCTCCAACAGGCAGTTTTGCAAGTAGCCGCCAAATGTTACAGGCAGAGCATAAGTTGGCGTTGCATCTCATGCAAGCGTAATGTTTCCTCTGCTCTATGTAACTGTTACGCCACCTCTGGCAGATCCTCTTCAACATCATAAACCCGGGAATGATAGCCCTTCAGGATTAGTGTGATGGATCAGGTTCCGTTGCTTATGGTGTTAATGGGTGCTTATCTTATGGGGATGCCACAGGATCTCCTGGAGTTTTTCCTTTGTACAGCAATATTGCATCACACCAAAACCTGGTTCGCAGGAGGAGATGGAAAGCATGTGTGGCGGTTGTATTCATTTGGCATCGGGGCAAGATATGGCGCTTTAGGGAGTATTGGATGTCTGATTGTTTGTTTTGTCGTATTGCCAGCGGCGAGTTGCCTGCGGAACTGGTCTATGAAGATGATGATGTACTTGCTTTTCGTGATATTCACCCCAAGGCACCGACGCATGTCCTGCTGATTCCGCGTCGGCATGTGCCGACCCTGGCAGATGCTGAGGATCCGGCATTATTGGCGTTGTTGATGCAGCGGGTGCAATATGTGGCTGATGAGGTACTGGGGCTGGCTGCAGGTTATCGCGTGGTGATCAATGTGCGCGAGGGCGGCGGCCAGGAAGTGTTTCATCTGCATATTCATATTCTTGGTGGCAAGAAGATGCCTTTTTGATGAATATGGCGAAGCGCCCCGACTCTTATTCATACGACATGGCATCGCGCCTTCTCATACACGGGCGCTGAACTCATGGAGAACTGACCATGCATGATCATCCATCTTCGCCCAACCGGGCACAACTGCGCGCTCATCGCAAAATCTTCTGGGATGCCTGGCAACGCGAATTGCGGGGAGAACCACTGGATGCCTTGCAGGTGCGCATTGTGCGTGTGATTCGTGCGCACCCTGAATATCACGCCATGTTTGATGATGAAGCGCGTTTTGTTGATCGTGATATTACTTATGAAGGTACCAATTTTTATGTCCATTTATCGCTGCATCTGGCGATTGAGGAGCAACTGGCTCTGCGTCAGCCAGCCGAACTGGTGCAGTGGATGGACGTGGCCCTGACACAGCGCGGTATGACACGTCATGAGGCCATTCATGCGGCGCTGGAAATGCTGGGCCATATCATGGATCAGGCCCGGCAGCGCGGTGGCGAACCGGATGGCATGGCCTATGTGCAGGGACTGCGGCGGCTAATACAGTCATGATACGCATGCTGTTGTATTCATTGCTGTTCTTTTTCGGCCCGGCCCTGCTGATGTTTGCCTTGCATCGCCTGACTATGATGTTGCGCCTGTGGTTGCGTCTGCGCCGTTTGCAGCAGGCACAGAATGCCACGGTGATTGATATTACACCGGAAGAGCGGGCGCATCATTTGCGTCCCGGCATGGTCTTTATTGTCGCCTCCATGCTGGTGGCCGGGCTTTGTGCCTGGCTGGCCTGGCAGCAAATGGATGAAACACCGGCGCCTGGTGCCAGCCGCTATGTGCCTGCGCACATGGATGCCTATGGCAACCTGATTCCCGGCCAGATGCTGCCAGCAAAGGGTAAGCCATAATGCTTGCCAAAATAATAGCCATACTTGTGCTGCCGCCTGTCAGCCTGCTATTACTGGCTGCACTGGGGACACTGATGGCGCGCCGCTGGTGGGGCAAGGGTCTGCTGATACTTTCCTTGCTGTCATTATGGTTGCTTGCTCTGTCACCCGTCAGGGATATGCTCAGTCGGCCACTGGAATATGCCGATCCTGCCCTGAATATTGCTGATGCCTTACCTCACGATGCGGCTATTGTGGTTCCTGGTGGTGGCCTGTATGAACGGGCACCGGAATATCAGGGGCAGAACCTGCCTTCGGACGATGGCTTGCATCGTGTTTTACTGGCTGCAGATCTTTCATTGCAGCATGGCCTGCCGATCTATGCCAGCGGCGGCGTGACGATGATGACGGCCAGTGAAGAAAGTGAAGCGGCGGTGATACGTCGCTGGCTGTTGCGCTTTGGTGTTGCAGATGCACTGATTCATCTGGAGGCAAGCTCGCGCACCACCATGGAAAATGCCCGTTATATTGCGGCGCAATTAAAAGCAGCAGGCATACAGCGCGTGGTGCTGGTAACCAACGCCTGGCATATGCCACGCGCCCGCTGGTGTTTTGAGCAACAGGGGCTACAGGTGATTGCCGCACCAACAGCCTATATCACGCAACAAACGCCTTATAGCATACGCGATTTTTTGCCCTCCACCGGCGTTCTTGATGATTCCCGCAAAGCCCTGCACGAATACCTGGGGCTGCTCTGGTACCGCTGGCTTTACCACGACGGAGCATCTTCATCAGCATGAGTGAGGCAAGCACATTGCCTGCCACTCAGGTGCGTGAGCCTGTGACGCTGATGTTTCACTGGGTGCCGGGTAGTGCGCCTGTTACCTTGCGTTTTGATGCCCGAACCGGAGCAGGCCAAAAGCAGACGGAGCAGGCCAAAGATGTATATGTAGCAGGCCTGTATGCACTGGAAGGCGAGCCTTTCAGTCATTCCGGCGAAGCTGATGTGTATCATTGTCGCCATCGTCATACGGGGGCTGCCTGCATTCTCAAATGGTATCGTCACCAGCTAAAGCCAAAAGCTGAAGTGGTCGCACATTTACATGGACTGGCACACCCTCACCTGATCACCATGCTTGATCACGGGATCTGGCAAGGGCGGTTCTACGAAGTCAGCCAGCTTTGTCAGGGTGGTGTGGCCACTGATATACTGCCCATGAGCGAAGCGCAATGTCGCCAGTATTTGCCGGATATTGTGTCGGCATTACAGTTTTTACATGGTGAAGGGATTATCCATCGTGATATTAAACCCGGCAATCTGTTTTTTACCGATGTGGCGCGGCAGCATATTGTGGTCGGTGATTTTGGTATCAGCTCCTATATGGAGCTGGGTAACGACAAGCGCATGACGCAGACTGCCGCGCAAATGACCCTGGATTATGCCGCCCCCGAACTGCTTAACCGTCATGAGGTAAGTCCGGCCACTGATTATTACGCTCTGGGCGTGACATTGCTGCACCTTCATCTTGGTCATTCGCCGTTTCAGGGCAAGCATTACAACGATATTCTGGTCGCTCACCTGCGTGCCAGAATTCCTGTTCCGGAACATTTTTCGGATGAATTTCGCACGCTGATCGCGGGTCTGACACATTTTCAGCCGGAACATCGCTGGCAAGCCAGGGAAATCACCCGCTGGTTGCGCGGTGAGCATGTGGAAGTGGCGCCGCTGGTGCATGTATCTGCCGATGAAGGGAAGCCCTATCCGGCGCTGCCAGATGTTACAAGGCCAGCGCAACTGGCGGCTAATCTGCATCGCATTGATGCCCTGACACAACTGATGCGCGGCGATATTCAGCGCTGGGTGTTTGATTACTTTGATGCCAGACAGGCAGAACGCATTGCCCGGCTTGAGGATGAAGCCATTCGTCATCCGTCGCAGGCACTGGCTCATCTTCCTTATGTGCTTGACCCTGGGGCACCCTTGCGTGTTGGTGAGCAGGAAGTGGATTCATTGCGTGAACTGGCCGGGCTGCTACACCCTGCTTCACCGGAACTGATGGATGCCTGGAATAATAAAAGCGTGATTTACTGGCTGCAGGAAGGTCAGCATGCCGCTGCACGCACGCATGAGCTGGTTGAACGACTGGAGCAGTTGTATGATGAGATGCGAGGCAGGGGTGAACTGGCCTTGTTTTGCCTGCGTTACATCCTTAACCCGGCACAACCACTTGATCTTGGCCTGTGCCAGTTGCATCAGCCGACAGCCTTAAAAAGCCTTTTTGCCCGCCACGGGCGAAAGCTGATACTGGCGCTGGCTGAGTTGATTGCCGATGAACGCTTTGAGCGCTGGCTGGAATTAACCGGGCAGGCTGCGAAGCATTATCAGTTTGTGCGTAAAATACGGTTGCAGTTTGCCGATGATCCGGCATTGGGTGCGTATTGTGTGCTCTGGCATTTTGCGCCGGATGTGCCGCTGCCATTTGCAGGCCGTGGCTACACCGATCCGGCAGCGCTGGCGGCGATGTTTTATCGTGATGACCAATACTGGCAGCGGGGAGTGGAATATTTACAACGCGGCTGGCTGACAGCCTGGCTGCTTGGCTGTGGTTCGATCAATGATATGGATGCGTTGAACGCGCTCATGCTTGACAGTGGCAAAAGCCCGCCCGCTCAACTTGATATTTTGTCACGGCTGATGAACCCGGACGTTCCCCGGCCACGCATGGTCGTGCAGCCGGAGTTTATCAAGTTCGGCAAACTGCAAAAAGGTGAGTATAAAACGC
>JALSZZ010000031.1 GCA_027075825.1 Mariprofundaceae bacterium
AGAATTCCAGTTCCGGGCCGAAATAAGCCGTATCGGCCAGACCGGCGCTGCGAATATACTTCAGCGCACGTTGCGCCACCTGACGAGGACAACGGTTGTAGTCCTGACCCGTGATGGGGTCGATGATTTGACCGACCAGCACCAGTGTTGATGCTTCAAAAAACGGATCAATATTGGCGCTTTCAGGGTCAGGAATAATCGCCATATCAGAATTATTGATGTCGCACCATCCGGCGACAGATGAGCCATCAAACGCAAAACCCTCTTCAAATGAGTCTTCGCTCAATTGGCTGATCGGGAAAGTAACATGCTGCCACTTTCCCTTGGTGTCAGTGAATCGCACATCCACGAATTCACATTCATTTTCTTTTACCAGGTCAAAGACCTTGCTGATTGCATCGCTCACGCTTTTCCTCCGTGGGGCAGTCGGCATCGTCAGAAGCGACGTACTGCGCCGGTTTTTCTGTACCATGCCGTGATTGACCTTCTCCGGTTTGCAAGGGGAGAATGCACGCCAGTCTCTTTCGGCGCTGCCTGAGCGGGCAGCCTCACAAAGATGAACAGAGCCTGATCGTGCGCCATCGAACAACGATATACCTGCCGATGACGGTCGTTGCAAACATATCGGGAGCGCATCAAATGGCAATACCTTTGTTGCGAGTCTGTTGTTGCCCAATGGGTTTCCCTGTGTAATTTCAGCGTTTGACATCCATGGCGGCATGCTTAGTAATTCTCACATATTGAAACACTGCGGTAAAAGGAGAAGTCATGATGCGCCTGATACTTTTGATCATCATATCGCTGTGCGGTTCAGGTACACTTACTGCTGGCGGGCTGTATCGCTACGTTGATGATATGGGAACGATCAATTACGTCGATTCCATCACCAAAGTGCCTGAGCGCTACCGTATTCAGTTACTCTCTCCGGAAGAAAGGGCCAAACTGGAAAATAAAGACCTGACAGAAGTATTGCTTTTCCCCTATGAACTGGTGGGTAACGACACGCTCAAGGAAGGCCTGTGGGAAGATGCCCATGACCGCCCCATCTCCCATGCCAAAGCAGTGCGCTTTACACGGGGAACTGCGCGCATCCATAAAATTGCCCGTTATAAAGTTCATTTTGAACATAAAAATGGCGACAAGGAGACGATTGAAGTCTTCAAGGTTAAGGTCAAGGCTGAGGATTTCACCGATCTGAAGGGAAAGCCCGTACCGTTTGATGAACTCAGCGGATTCATGTTGAAATCCCGCATATATAAGGAGTAGTATGATAAAACAACGCATTCACCAGGCCATGATGGATGGTGTTGAATTGCGGCAGCGCTGCGCCAGCGAATTGTCGGAGCCATTGCTGGCAGCCAGCGCCCTGATGGTCGAATGCCTTCAGCGTGGCGGCAAGATTCTCGCCTGCGGCAATGGTGGCTCGGCTGCTGATGCCCAGCATTTTGCCGCTGAACTGGTCAATCGCTTTCAGATCAACCGCCCCGGCCTTGCCGGCATTGCTTTAACGCATGATGCCTCGGTGATTACCAGTATCGCCAATGATTTTGATTTCGCTGACGTATTTTCCCGGCAGGTTGAAGCGCTCGGACGTGCAGGCGATGTATTGCTGGCTATTTCCACCAGTGGTAACTCGGCTAATGTACTGGCAGCGATGACAGCCGCCCGGCAGGCGGATATGCCTTGTGTGGCAATGTGTGGCGGCAGCGGCGGCAACATGCTGACACACCCGGCAAGCTCTGTTGCCATATGTATCCCCCATCAGGCCACGCCACGCATTCAGGAAATGCATATCACCTGCCTGCATATTATCTGTGATCTCATTGATCACACCATGTTTTGCGGAGAAACATTATGAGTATTCGTCCCTTATCATTTCGCAATTTGCAACCAACATCGCTGCAGGCGCGTCAGATCAGCGCCAGCGAGGAGGACTTTGCCACGCTGTGCCCGGCGAACAGCAGTTTTGCCGGGTTTATTGGCAGCCTTCCCGGCACGGGTGCGGCCAGACGACTGATCATGGCGCGTGATGCCATGGCCAATGCCTTGCGCCAGAAACGCGGTATTATCGTTGCCTGTGGTGGCCGGGTGATCAGCACAGGACTTGGCCCGCTGTTGATCAGAGCCATGGAGCAACGGCGCATCTCGGCCCTGGCGCTGACCGGCGATGCCTTGCTGCAGGATGTGGAGGTGGCGCTTTCCGGTCACACGGTATTGCGCCAGCCAGGGCGGGATGCCGGGGCCTTTGGCGTCTCCGAAGAAGCCGGAGAACTGATTAACCATGCCATTCATATGGGTGCCCGTGAAAATATTGGCATTGGCGAGGCAACAGCATCAGCATTGCTGGATGCAGACGCTGAATACTGCCAGTACTCCCTTGTTGCCTCTGCCGGCAGACTGGGCATGCCCGTGACCGTGCATCCGGCCATTGGCATGGATGCCTTTGCCATTCATCCCAAATCCCATGGCGAATCCCTGGGCGCAACCGGCATGCGCGATTTTCAGATTCTGGCAGCGCTGCTGGGGCGCAGCAATCCCGGTGTTGTAATCAATGTTGCCTCCTCCATGTTGCTGCCGCGTGTATTGGTGCAGGCCCTTGATGTTGCCCGCCAACTGGCGCGTGCACCCGAACAGCTGACCGCCATCATGATAGCGCAGCGAGGAGACCGGCAAGTGGCAGACGAAATTCTTGAGCGGCTTACCGTTGATGGCGGCACCGGCCTGTTGTTGCCCGAAGCGGAAGAGTTATTGCTGCCCCTGCTGTTCGCAGCTCTTCAGGATGTGCTGGGAACAGATACATGAGTATTGCCCTGATCCTGCTGGCGGCGTTGATGATTGTCTTTGTCGCTGCGCAAATGTTCACCAACGCGCTCGAACATCTGGGTGAACGCCTGGGCGTTTCCGAAGGCGTAACCGGCTCGGTATTCGCAGCGGTTGGCACGGCCATGCCGGAGACGATCGTGCCTGTGGTGGCGATTCTCGCTGGCGGCGCTGCCGCAGAACTGAATCACGCAGTAGGCATGGGCGCTATTCTCGGTGCGCCTTTCATGCTGGCAACGCTAAGCCTGTGTCTGATGGCCGTTGCTGCGGGTCTGAAGTTTGGCTGGCAACATTCGTTTACGCCCGAACCGGGTGGTGTGAAGCGGGATCTGCTGACCTTCTCTGGCGGTTTTTTACTGGTATTGCTGGCAGGCATGCTACCACCGGCGTATGAGACGCTGCGCACACTGATTGCGCTGCTGTTGTTGATTGTATATTTTCTTTACCTGATGCGCACCATCCGCGCCAGCAGCGCGCTGGTGGATGAAGGCCATGGCACAGAAGCCGATGAAGCGCTGTATTTTTCCCGCTTCTTTGGCGATCGTCCGGTGATTGCTCTGCTTCAGTTGCTGCTGGGGCTTGTGGTGCTGGTGCTGGGTGCCAGATTGTTTGTGCATGGTATTGAGGAAGGGGCGGCGGTACTGGCCGTTTCAGCGCTGGTGATTTCGCTGCTGGTGGTGCCTGTTGCCACTGAACTGCCTGAAAAAGTGAATTCGATCCTCTGGATTCGTCGTGGCAGGGACACGCTGGCTTTTGGCAATATTACCGGTGCCATGGTGTTTCAGGGGACGGTTATCCCGGCAATCGGCATGATGATCATGCCCTGGCATTTCTCTGAAGTCCATGCTCTCTCAGCAGCTTTACTGGCGTTGCTGGGAGCGGCATGGCTGTGGTGGATTCATCAGACGGACAGACTCAACGCCGTCATGCTGCTGGCCAATGGCCTGCTTTACGCCCTGTTTGTACTGCTGGTGGTCTTTACTGCCTGAGAAAAACGCCCCGGACAGACAGCAGCCCGGGGCATTGTCGGTTTCAGTTATCGACTGAGCAGCTGGTTTCTTCTTCCACATGGCCAGACTCGATGGCATCAATAGCCTTCTGGTCGTGTGGATTAACAGGGCAGCCGCAGCTATGGTCACTGTTCAGTGCGTGCAGACGAGCCTGCTCAATATGCCACTGTGCAACTTTCAGGTGCTGATCAATGTTCATGCGTTCATCCTTTGTAACTAGCGTTCGCGACTCGCCAGCAGAGCTGAACGAGCCCATTCACCTCCGGCTGTGACAGCAGCCCCGGGTGACAGGCGAAAGCTAGCAGTTCAGCGCATGATATGCAAAATAACCAGTCATTTAGCTTGGTTATTCTGCGGAAAATCATAGGTTTCGCCTCTGGCCATTGTGACTCAAATCACACATAGCCACTTGTTTATTGACATGATACACCTTTTGTTGTAAAGGGTACTTTTTATTATCACTGAGTTATATACACCATGCCCATATTTGATGCTTCTTGCCAGGCCTGCCCCCGGCTTACCCGGTTTTTACAGGATGTTCAGCGACAACATGCTGATTATTTTTGCGCCCCCGTTCCCGCCTTTGGCGATGCACAACCGAACTTACTGATTGTTGGTCTTGCCCCTGGCATGCATGGTGCCAACAGAACCGGACGACCATTTACCGGCGATTATGCCGGTGTTTTACTTTACCAGACCCTGTATGAGCTTGGCCTTGCATCCATGCCCGAATCCAGTGCTGCTGATGACGGCTTGCAACTCTTCGGCGTGCGCATCACCAATGCCGTCAAATGCCTGCCACCGCAAAACAAGCCCAACCGCGACGAAATCGTGCAGTGCAATGCCTTTTTGCATGAGGAAATCACCAGTCTTCCTGCATCGTGCAGGCTGCTGGCGCTGGGCAAAATCGCCCATGATGCCATCCTGCGCAGCGAAGGCTTAAGACTTTCCCGCTATCCCTTTGCCCACGGTGCCTGCCACAGGCTGCCTGGTGACCGTGAGTTATATGATTCCTATCATTGCTCCCGCTACAATACGCAGACCAAACGATTAACCGCCCGCATGTTTCGCGATGTACTGCGCCTGGCCAGTGGCAAAACCGCGCCATGACATCACGTTTCTCCATGCAAAAGCTGCTGGCGCTGTGCACCCATCCTGCCGTTAAAACCATGGTGACGCTGGGCTTGCTGCTGATGCTGTTCAACATCGTTGATGTAGCCATGGTCTGGCAGCGTCTGCAACAGCTCGATCCATTGTTTTTACTGGCAGCGATTGTCTGCCTGCTCGTCGGTTATGGGGTTTGTGGCCTGCGCTGGGCCTGGATTGCCAGTGGCCTTGGCATTGCTGTTTCGCGCCGACGCAAGATCCGGCTCTATTTTCTGGGCATGTTCACCAGTCTTTTTTTACCTTCGACGATTGGCGGTGATGTCGTCAGAGGCATTCTTCTGGCCAAAGGCGAGGCGCGCTCCGGGCTGGGCGTGCAAGCCACGGCCAGCGTCATTCTTGATCGCGTCAACGGCCTGATTGCACTGGTAACATTGCTGACCTTGTGCATGCTGTGGTTTTCATGGCCTTTGTACTGGTGGTTATTATGGCTGACCGGCATGGCACTGACCTGGTCTGCCATGCTGG
>JALSZZ010000032.1:0-1761 GCA_027075825.1 Mariprofundaceae bacterium
CCAGATTCCCGCCTCTTCGAGCAACTTCCTGCCACAGGTATCGGCCAGCCATTTACGGTTTGCCTGCCAGTTGATCCCTCCTGGCAGAAAGCGCAGAACCCCTCTTTCAGCAGCCCTGGCGAGAGTTACAGGAAGCAAGCCCCTTTCCTGTGTAAGGTACTTAATCCCGTACAGCTCATGCCGAGGCGCTTTATCCAGAAGGATCTGGATGACGCGCTCGATGGCGGCCTGTCGTTGGGGGTCAGCCGAACCGGAACGCTGAGCATTGATCGCTTTACTGTCAATGTGAACGCCCGCGTCCTTGGCCTGCTTAAGCGCCTCCTTTAGGGAAATTCCCTGAAGATGGGTCATGAGATCAAAGAGATCTCCCGTGGAGTCACACTTGAAGCAGTGCCACCGCTCCTTGCCTGACGATGCTCGAAAGACAGAAAACTTATTGGAGTTTTTGCTGGAAGGGCCACAGCACGGACACCAGTTCGACGCCCAGCGATCTCCCACCTTCCTCACGGGAATGCCATGGCCGATCAGCATGGACACTATCGTGCTTTGCTTTTCCATTGTTTTGTCTCCTTTGACGTTTGCACCCTATAAAGGGAGGCATGGAGCACAAAACAGAAAACCAATACAAATGTTTTGTTAATATTTTCAAAGTGGTATGCAACGTTAATCTTTGTGCGCCAGAGGTGTCCCATGGAAATCAAGTGCCGCCTTGACAGACTGATCTTCAGGAATGACGAGACTGATTGGGGGGTCTTCGAGTGTGTCAATCTGGAGACTAAGGAATCATTCGTGATGCGCGGCATCTGTCATGCACGAATTGGGCAAACGATCACCGCCTATGGCGAGTGGGGTGTGGACAGAAAGGGGAGGCAGCAGTTCGATGCCCAGACAGTGAAAGTGGAGATTCCAGCAACAGTGCAAGGGTTGGAGAAGTTCCTATCCTCAGGCGCAATTCCAGGCGTGCGAAAACGTTTGGCACGGCGGATGGTCGATGTATTCGGAGAAACCCTCATGGAGGTGCTGAATGAGCGACCCCATGAGCTTATCAAGGTTCCAGGGCTGAGCCGGGCGAAGGTTGAGCGTATAGCAGCGAACTGGAAGGAGTATAAGGCGACCAATGAGATCGTGGCCTTTCTTGGAATGCACGGAATCAATCCGGCTATGGCCAAGATGATTTATGAACGCTTTGGCGAAAAGTCGATCTCTGAGATCAACAAGAATCCCTACATCCTGATTTCTATGAAGGGGATCGGCTTCAAGCGGGCTGACGCCGTAGCCATGGCTCTCGGCTTCGATAAGAATGATCCGGAACGGATACGGCAAGGGATCATCTTCGTCTTGGATAGCAATACCCGGCAAGGGCATTGCGGCATGCCACTTCAGGACTTGGTAAGCAAGACGGCCGCACTTCTTGAGGTGAACGAGACAGATGTGGACGCAATCGTGAAAGAGATGATTGCAGAGGATGAACCTGCGATAGATGTGCACGACCTTGTGGTTTATCCAGAGCACTTGGCAAGGGCTGAAGAGACTGTAGCCGAAGTTGTCGCGTCTAAATGCGCCACCACCAAACCGCTCGTCCTGAAGCCGGACGACTTGATTGAGGAGGTAGAAAAGGAGAAGGGGTTCAGGCTAACGGAACAACAGAAAGACGCGGTAAGGATGGCCCTGTCCAAGTCTTTCAGCATCCTGACCGGGGGACCGGGATGCGGCAAAACTTCCACGCTTAACATTCTGCTCTCTCTGTATGACCGAATCGGA
>JALSZZ010000032.1:1771-5445 GCA_027075825.1 Mariprofundaceae bacterium
ACTGTCCGTAGCATTGGCCGCTCCTACGGGAAAAGCGGCACAACGCGCTTCGGAAGCGACAGGAAGGCAGGCGCAGACGTTGCATCGCCTGCTGGGGCTTGGCAAACAGGAAGAACCCAAGAAAGTCGAAGAGGATGTATTAGTCATTGACGAGGCCTCAATGATAGACATACCTCTGATGGAGAAGGTGTGTGAGGCGCTGGATTACAGGACACGGGTCCTAATTGTGGGTGATGCGGACCAGCTTCCATCCGTCGGTCCCGGGAATGTGCTCAGAGACATGATCAACAGTGGCATGGTGCCGACTGTGGAACTCAATCAGGTATTCAGGCAGGCTGAAGGAAGTCTGATCATCGAAAATGCCCACCGCATCAATGCCGGTAAACCCTTACAAAAAGGTGAGCGACCGGAGGATGACTTCTGGGTGATTTCCGAGGAAAACTACAAACCTCTGGCAGCTGAAGATGCAGTACAGAAGACGGCGGCAGAGATGGTGGTCAGGATGGTGACTGAACGAATACCCCTCAGGAGAGGGATGAACCCCGATGAGATATGGGTGCTTTCCCCGGTCAACAAGGGAGAGTGCGGAGTGGACAATCTCAACGCTCTTTTGCAAAAAGCTCTGAATCCTAACCCAGACACAAAGGTCGAGATCTGGAATCGTTCTTTCGGGGTTGGTGATCGAGTGATCCAGACAGTGAATGATTATGACCTCGGCATCTTCAATGGCGATGTGGGGCGTATAGTCTCCATTGACGAAGAAGAGGATCTGATGATGATCCGGTTCGAGGGGCGGGATGATGAGACGGTCGTACCCGTAGAAAAGGGGCGGAATCTGAAGCTCGCCTACGCCATGACCATTCACAAGTCACAGGGATCACAGGCACGCGCGGTAGTGATCCCGCTTCTCAGCCAGCACTACATGCTCTTGCAGAGGAATGTGTTGTATACGGGGGTCACTCGGGCTACCGAGCTGGTGGTCATCGTGGGGCAAGAGAAGGCTATACGGACGGCTATCAGACGTAACGACGGCGTTGATCGTCTTACAAGGTTGGAGTCTCTGTTGATCGAACAGATGCTTTGAGTGGAGCTGTTTTGGGGGTCATGCATCGTAAACATGTATGAAACCGTTGCATCAATCCACCCAAAACAGGAGGAATAGCCATGATGATCGCCAATGCGCTTTCTTTTGACCAAACCCATGACATGCCCATCCCCCCGCAAGCAAAGGATGTGAAGTGTGTTGCCACACTAAGCATGCCCACCTTACCTAAGGTGAAGGAGAAGTCAGATCTCTTCATGAAGATCCCGGAAGCTGTTCGGGAGAAAATCAAGCCAATCCTTGACAAGGCTACGCACGAGCGCGAGCTTGTGGCCAAACTGGATGAGGTGTTGGAACATCCGACTCTTACCTTCGAGCATGAAGGCGTTGAGTACAAGCGGGAAGGATATTCCAAGTGGGTCGACTACGCAGTTGCCTACTGGAAGGTCACTCGTCCTTGATCTTGCAACCCGCCATTCGGCGGGTTTTTCTGTTTTGACAGTCATGCCCCCCTTGTTCCTGTGAACCTGGCTCAATGGTTCATCATCGCAACTTGAGTGAAAGGAGAGAGAGATGAAGATCCTGTCAGACTACAACAGGCTGATGGCTCTTGCAGAAAAGTACAAAAAGCTCGCGCATCTGGAAGAAAGGAAAGGGGATGCCCGAGCGGCGATGGAGTACTGGGAGAATCGTAGAGCTGCTCGCGCAGAAGCCGATATGCTCTATATGCAATTTCTATCGAAGACTGCCTGAAGAAAGACAACCCCGCCATTTGGCGGGGTTTTTTGTTGTCAAACCTTACAGGTCTTCATCTTGGTCTCTGATCAGGAAGTCTTCTTTTTTCATTCCTCTTTCCTTCATAAGGCGTTCCATCCATCTTGGAACACGCCCTCGCCCTGACCAGGTTTCGTTTGGGTTTTCGGGGTTTCGGTACTTAGGCTTTAGAACTCTGCCCTTGGCCTCAGAAGCAAGGTCTTTGTATTCATTGGGGAACAAGTACTTCAGGGCTTTCTTTGTGTCCCCACCGAACATCATGTCGGCGAACTCTTTGAGGCTTTTTCTAAAGCGCAATGCCATCTGATCACGCAGTGTGCGGACTTGAGTGATGTACTCTTCAAACTCTTGATCATGCGGCACCATGGTGACAACTTTATTGTTGTTGTTTTTTGCATTATGACAGGTTGCGGCGCTCATGACAACATTTCCATAACATTTACTAAAACCTTGACTGCAATTATAAAATATGTATAAATAAAAATAAAGACCCATAAGAAAATTCGATGAGGCGCTTATGAGCAAGGTAATCAAGATGCTGACAGGATACGAGGAAAGCGTGATTATCCCTGAGGATGTCCCCATTAAGAACATGAAGCTGTTCAAGCGGATCATGGAAGATCCGCTCTCCTTTAAGAGCAGACATGAGTACTTAAGAGCCATCAACAGGTTTGTCATGCATCTTTCGCCCAGCACATTGCAAGCGCTGGATGTTCGTTACCAGAAGATGGCGGGTATGGAAGTCGACGGACTTCAGGCAATGCTGTACGAGGAAGACATGAAGTCTATCGACAAGGGGCAGATAGCCATCTCCAAGATGCACTAGAAGGAGAACTTGCGCATCTTCTTCTTCAGCCTGTCCGTGCTACGCAGATCATATCTTTCTGTCGTCTTGACAGAACTGTGCCCCAGTACGTCTCTCACGTCCTCGATGGGGAAACCCTGATCCAAGAGGGTGGACGCAAGCGTACGCCTCAGATCGTGAGGTGACAACGGTTCAAGTCCTGCCTGCACTCTGCGATTGTTGAGTATGTCGTAAACCGCCTGGTCACTCATCCTGCCTGCCTGTATGTTTTTAGGCAGATTTCCGTTTCTATAGAGTCTCACAAACAGCGGGCCGGCTTCGTGGCCTCTCCATTCCAGCCACTTAGAGATTGAGTCCAGGGTGCGCTCGTTCAGAAAAGCAAGGCGCTCCTTGTTTCCTTTGCCTTTTATGAGCATGACGCCCTCTGACAGATTGCAATCTTCAAGATCAAGATTGACCAGTTCGGCTCTCCGCAGGCCACAGTTCAACAAGACGCTTATGATGCAATAGTCTCTTACTCCTTTGATGCTTACATCAGATGAGCATGCATCAAGCATCCTCATAAACTCATCTGATGAGATGAGTCTGCCCTTGTGAATTCGACTCTCCCTTGGTGGCTTCACGCTTCTGACGCGCTCCAACTGTTCTGCTGGCACCTGGCCAAGAATGAAAGCCTCTCTGAGGACCCCGCGAACCGCAGAAAGGAATGCTTTGATGCTTTCAGGGGAATAGCTTTCCTGTCGCATGACCTCGATGAGTGCACGGGTCTGAACATAGTCAAACTCAGCCCAATTGAACTGGAAGATATCGACTGGCGCACCGTCCGGAAGGCGGTGAACGAGCCGCACAATCTGGCGCAGGTGGCTGGCCGTCTTTTCTCGGCTGACTTGGGAGCCGAGCGAAAGAAGATATGCCGTAACTGGATTGTCGGCCATCGACTGTGTGGCCGTCCCCACGGGAGGAGACACTGAATTTGCGGGTGTTGGCAAATTTTGGCTGGACACGGAACAATCCTCACGATCCGTCATTTCATCTCATTATACGGCAGATTAC
>JALSZZ010000033.1 GCA_027075825.1 Mariprofundaceae bacterium
ATTACGAAGTGCTGGGTGTGGATAAAAACGCGGATGAAAAAACCATCAAGCGTTCCTACCGCAAACTGGCCATGAAATACCACCCGGATCGTAACCCGGATAACGAAGCGGCAGCCGAAAAGTTTCGTGAGATCACGGAAGCTTATGAGGTCTTGTCCGATAAGGAGAAACGCGCGCGTTACGATCAGTATGGTCACGCTGGCGTAGATGATCAGATGCAGGATTTCTGGAGTCGCGGTGGCTTTCAGGATTCTCACGCCTTCAAGGATTTTGGCGATGTGTTCGGCGATTTGTTCGGCGAAGCCTTCGGCTTTGGCGGTGGTGGCGGTGGACGCCAGAACAGGGGGGCCGACCTTCGTTATGATCTGACGGTTTCACTGGAAGAAGCCGCTTTTGGCAAGGAAATTGAACTTGATATTCCGCGCCATGAGACATGCGATACCTGCCACGGCTCCGGCGCCAGACCCGGCAGCAACCCTGTGCCCTGCCGCACCTGCGGCGGTCATGGCCAGGTGCAGATGTCGCAGGGATTTTTTGCCGTGCGTCGCACCTGCCCGGAATGTCAGGGCGCTGGCACCCGCATTGACAAACCCTGCACAAGCTGTGGCGGCAGTGGCAGGAAGCGCACGACTAAACACCTGAAAGTCAAGATTCCGGCGGGTATTTACCATGGCGCACAGGTGCGCGTAAGCGGCGAAGGCGAGGCTGGCAGCCGTGGCGCGCCTGCCGGTGATTTGTATATTGTGGTCAGCGTGCGCGAGCACCCGATTTTTGAGCGCGACGGCGGTGATCTCTACTGCACCATGCCGATTACTTTTCCGCAGGCTGCCCTGGGGGCGGAAGTTGAAGCGCCCACGCTGTCGGGCCGGGTCAAGATCCGTATTCCGGCAGGCACGGAAGCAGGCCGCGTATTTCGGGTTCGTGGCCAGGGCATTAACGATGTGCGCAGTGGCAACCAGAAAGGCGATCTTTATGTGCGCGTGCAGATTGCCGTGCCCAAAGAACTGAGCGCCCGGCAAAAAGAATTGCTGCGCAAGTTCGCGGAAGCAACCGGTGATGATGTTTATCCTGAGTGTTCCTCGTTTCTCGACAAGGTAAAACACTTCTGGGATGAGTTGGCAGGAAGAGAAGATGACAGAAAGTAAGCGTATGAAGATCATGATTCCCGGTGCTGGTGGACGCATGGGCGGAATGCTGGTGCGCGCCCTTCATGACGATGCCGATGCTAAACTGGTGGCGGCCAGTGAACGTCCGGGTTCAGCCAATATCGGTAAGGATGCCGGTGAACTGGCAGGATGTGGCCACAATGGCATTACCCTGAAGGCTGAACTTGAGGTACCGGCGGATGGCGCTTCGGCCATTATTGATTTTACGGCGCCACAGGCCACGCTGACCCATGCACGGTTAGCTGCCAGGCACAGCATCCCGATGGTGATTGGCACCACGGGTTTTACGACTGATGATTTACAGGAGTTACGGCATGTGCTTCGTGATGTGCCTGTGGTGATGGCAGCCAATTACTCGGTAGGCGTGAATCTGGCACTTGGTCTGATTGAGCAGGCAGCGGCGATTTTGCAGGCTAAAGCCTATGATGCAGAAATCTTTGAAGCGCATCATCGTCACAAGGTGGATGCGCCCAGCGGCACGGCACTGGCCATGGGGCAGGCGCTGGCGCGCGGGCGCGATGTGTGTCTGGATGATGTTGCCGTGTATGCCCGCGAGGGCATGACGGGCGCACGCCATCAGGGCAGCATTGGTTTTTCAGTGGTGCGCGGTGGCAATATTGTTGGTGAACACAAAGCCATGTTTATTTCCGATGAAGAGCGTATCGAAATCAACCATATCGCCGCTGATCGCATGGTGTTTGCCAGAGGTGCCGTGCGCGCTGCTCACTGGCTGGTAACGCAGGAGGCTGGCTGGTACGATATGCAGGATGTGCTTGGCCTGAAGCGCTAAAACGTACAAGCCAGACAGTTCCGCCTGGCAAAAACCATGCTGCAACGGCGGTGACTGCTGATCATCAGCAGCGGCACAGTTTCAGTGCGTGTGATCAGCCAGAATGCCTGTCGGCATGGCCACCAGCACACTGCAATGCGCATGACGCACCACATGCTCAGTGGTGGAACCAATCAGCATTCGCTCGAGAAAACTCTGGTGACCGTGCTTGCCAATAACAATCAGCTGGCTTGATAAGGCCTCTGCTTCATGGCAGATGGTCTTCGGCACATCACCGGCGCTATGCACGATATGCGAAGTAACCGTCACATCCGGCCATTGTGCCAGCCAGTTCTGCATGCGTTCACGGGCCATGTCTTCCAGAGAACGGGAAACATCCTCACTCATCGGAACAGGCATGCCATCCATGCCACCGCTGTAATAAACAGCCGCATCATCCAGCACATGCAAGGCATGCAACTGCGCCTGCAACCATTGCGACAAACGAATGGCCCGTCGCATGGCTTCGCCAGAAAAATCAGAAAAATCCGTCGGCACGAGAATCAATTGTGTTGCCTTCATATCAGCTCCTTTTCCTTTGTCTGATGTTGGTTTGTCCCTAGGAGTCTGTCGGACTTTAACAAATCTACTACGAAAAACCGGATATTGGCCAAATCTTCGCCCTGTTTTTGTTAAATAGCGCTGCTATTCGCCGCAAACAGGTCGTATATTTGGCTCAATCCCGCTATCTCTCGTGACGATTGCCAAAATCCGACAGACTCCTGGCCCCCGGATAATCGCCGTTCTTCCTGAATTAAGCTTCAATAAATTTCCGGAAACTGAAGTTTCAAACGGGCAACATCTTCTTTCAGGCGCAGGTAAAGACCGCTGTCCTTGGCCGGGATTTTTAGCGGCTTTTTCATCAGGGAGCGGCTGTCATGCACATGGGTGCGAACCTTTTTGTGCCAGATGCCATCACGCGGTTCATCCATCTGTATATCCGCCAATATAATATGCGCCAGATGCACAATCATGATGGAAGCCTGCACATCGGCAGGCCAGCTTTCCGGTGAATGCCAGCAGGGATGGTGATGAAAATGAATAAAGCGGTGAATGGTACGCGGCAAACGCCAATGCAGCGCCAGCATGGTGCCAAGGTCAATATGCGTATAGCCCAGCACTTCCCATTCGGCCTGTGGCCCGGGTGTCCCCTTGTCAATTTCATCCGCCAGTCGCTGCAGGCGGGCACTTGTTTCAAAATCAACGGCTGCCAGTTTGCCAATATCGTGCAACATGGCGAACATGCTGAGAGAGACGCTATCCACTACCGAACTGTAAGAAGCCAGCGCCCGGGAAATCATGGCAATGGCCCGGGCATGAAACCACAGATGGCGAATTTCACGGCTGGTTTCCTCGTTGCCAAAGTCTGGGAACAGGGACTGGATAATCAGATCATGGGCGGCATTGACACCCATCATGGTGAAAGCCAGCGCCATATCCTCACTGCTGTTGCCCTGCTTCTGGCTCTCCATACCCACTTGTTCAAGCGTGCTATCGACATGAAGATTGGCGCGAACACGGGTTCTTAATGCCTCATGCTTATCAATGAAACGGGCAAAATCCGCAGCCGTTGCCGTTGGGTCGTCAAACATTTCGTACAATCGCGGCCAGATATCCGGCAGTTTCGGCACGTTGGCCAGACGAGTGCGAAGCCCCTGCAGGGTTTTTGGATGTAGCGCAGGAAGATTGCACATATCCACCATATAATCATCGGGGTGAGCCTCCGGTGAAGCATTGTGAAACGCCCATAGCAGGCTTTCCCGCGAATAGCTCGCCACCTTGCCCAGCGTATCATCGGTTACCCGGGTATCGACGAACATTTCCCCCAGCGTCTGCAGATTGGAAAAGCATTTGATTTCTCGCTCACCAGTCAGCGATAGCGGTTCTGCATCAGCTATATTCTGCAAACGAGACAGTACGGCCTCGCAGTTTGGCGGGCGTTTCTCCGCATCTTTTTCCAGAAGGTCGTGAATCAGCGCGGCCAGTTCAGGGTGAATATCCGGGTTGACTTCAGCAGCCGGTATGGGCGGCAGCGAGACCTGTTTTTGCAATACTTCAAACTCGCCACCCCCGCCAGCGGTAAACGGAAAATGCCCCGTGGCAAGGCGATAAAGGATAACACCAAAAGCATAAAGATCGGTGCGCGGCGTAACCTTGCCTCCGGTGACCTGCTCTGGTGCCATATAATAATAGCTGCCCATCAGACCGCCGGTAGAACGGGCATGATCCCCTTCCCGATGCAATTTAGCCAGGCCAAAATCCATCAGCTTGAGATTGCCATCATCAGTGATGAAAATATTGGAGAGCTTCAGATCGCGGTGAACCATGCCCAGTTCATGCGCCCGGCCAAGCCCTGCCAGAATCGCCTCGCCGATATAAACAATCTCACCCGTGCGCGGAATGCCACGGTGGTTGATATACAACTTCAGGGTGCAGCCTTGCAGCAACTCGGTGATCAGCGCCATGGCACCGTTATTGTCGTACACATCAAGCAATGACAACACGCAGGGATGCGTGAGTTTCGACTGCGCCGCTGCCTCCAGGCGGAAACGCTCCATTTGTTGCGGATCACCGATCAGGTGGCGGTGCAGCACCTTGACCGCCACTTCCTGCTTGTTGACCTCATCCAGGGCGCGAAACACCATGCCCGTTCCGCCCTGGCCAATACGTTCAAGCAAACGATAATTACCCAGCTTTGGCGGCGCGCCATCCTTGCTGAGAAGGTTGCCGCAAAGCAGGCAAAACGCCTGAGAATCCTTGTACCATGTACCACAACTAAAGCACTGCATGATGCAGGATTGTTCTGCCAGTGCGATTAAAGTCAAGAATTCCTCTCACTGAGCTGTATCATCGGTTATAAGTGATCAACATGTATTTCGTTTTTACAGCTTTTGACCAACACCCGTTGGGAGCCGGATGCGCAACAATCGGGCGGCAACGGGGTGGACTAATATATGAACACCACCCGGGAGTTTGTCGGACTTTGGCAACGCTGCTGCGAAAAAACGGATATTGGCCAAATTTTCGCCCTGTTGTTGTTCAATAGCGCTGCTATTTGCCGCCAACAGGGCGTATATTTGCCTCAATCCCGCTATTTCTCGTGACGATTGCCAAAGTCCGACAAACTCCTAGCATGCGGGCATGACTGAATTTGCGCTGATTCTGGTGTCCGCAGTACTGGTCAACAATTATGTGTTGAGCAAGTTTCTGGGAATCTGTCCCTTTCTTGGCGTTTCCGGCAAAACGGAAACAGCTATTGGCATGTCGTTCGCGGTGATGTTTGTGATGACGCTGGCCGCCTGCGCTTCCTGGCTGGTGCAGCAATTCGTGCTCGTGCCGTTGCATCTGGAATATTTGCAAACCATTTTTTTTATCCTGATCATTGCGGCGCTGGTGCAGTTCGTGGAAATGGTGATCCATAAAA